>JBCBXS010000151.1:0-6354 GCA_039816475.1 Pseudomonadota bacterium
AGGAACTTCTCGCGCAGCGCATAAAACCCCTGGAGTATCGCATCGCGGACGAGCTCGCGCTGCTCCTGACTGATTTTGGTGTTGGCGCGCGGATCCAGTGTTGAGAGCGCGCGGCGCATGTCATGCAGCGGCGCGAACGGATAGAGCCCGATCAGCGTGCGCGTCTCGCCGACGTTGCGATAGACGATGCGCATATTGTCGAGCGTCTCAGAAATACGGCAGTAGGCGGCGAGATAGTCATCCGTCGTCGGATAGGCGGTCTCGCAGTAGGAGAACAGCGCCGACTTGGTTTTAACGATGCCGCGCCATTCCTGCCGGAGGCTTTCGACAAACGTCTGTCGCTTCTGGAAGACGTTTGCGAGATATGCCGCGATCACCGTGACGATCACCAGCGACATGTCTTTGAGGTATTCGTAAAGCGTCAACAGCGGGCGCTCGAGCGGGCCGCCGGCAAGGACTGCGATCTGGTCCGCGAAGCGCGCGATCAGCGAGACGGCGAGTAACAGCCCGAGGATCAAGTACACGCGGCGCAACGTGCTGTTCAGGCGCTTGCGGGTCATCGGCGGATCACGCGGGACTGGTCTCGACGGCCGGGCGCAGGTCGCCCGCGCCAGACACTACGACGTGGACGATGTGAGATTAAGCGCTGAAGGATGCAGCAGCGGCGCATAGCCGGCGCGTATGACTTCGACGACACGTCGGGGCGTCAGAACCTCGACCTCGGCCGAACGCGTTATCGCGCGCGGGACGCCGTAGCCAGACGCTGACCATCGCAGAAGGTGGCGGTCGTGGAGGAGAGCGGCGCCCTCATCCGTCCGTACGATGGCTCCGTCCGGGAGATCGCCAAGCCGTGACGTATAGGTGCGTTTGCTGCGATCGGGTGCTAGCCGTTCCGCGTGCAGAACGGCATCAATCTCGGCGACCGAGGCACGTGTGGTCTTCACGGTGTCGCCAGAGTCTGAGTCCGAACGCGTCTCAGCAAACACCTCCGCAAACCGGTTGGCATCCGCACGTCGGCACTCGAAGCAGGGGCGATGTCCGGCCGCAAACGCGGTCGCCTCGTCGAGAAAGAAGAGCTCGGTGTAGCTCCGCGGCGCCATCACCTCGCGTTGCCGTCCGCGGAATTCAAGGACACAGCAGATCCAGTGATGCGAGGCCCAGCGCCGGCGTGAAAGCGTCTTGTCGGGCGTATGGATCCGCCCGCCGCGGTTCCCCATCATCGTCCCGCGTTCCGAGATCGCAACGATCTCGCCGTCAGGCCGCACGCGGTTCTGAAGCGGACGGCTGCCCACTTGCGCGCTAGCGAAACTCGCCGGAGTTCGTCAGCGCGACATGTTCCGGATCGTCCTGCGTCTCGCGCTCGAACTGGAGGAAGTCGTAGTATCCGCAATTGCCCTCGCCCGGGAATTCGCGGCACGTCTCAGGCCGGGCTTTGTAGATCGTGCAGTTGCGCGCCTCAGTATCGAAGAAGCGGCAGATGCGGCCGTAGATGTGATCCTTTTTGCGTTTGAGGATGCGTTTGTAGCCGTGGTCTGCACGTGTGAACTTCTTTTCAGCCTCTTCCGGCGTGATCTCGAAATGCTTGGCCAGCCGCTTCACGTCCTTCTTCGTCACCGTGATGACGGGATAGGAGCAGCAATAGCCCGGACACTTATTGCAGTCGTACACGTAAGCCCTCCAGTGCGCACGAATTCGCCCTCGTCTTAGCCGCTGCCAGCGGTGCTGCCTACCGGTGCAGGGACGATCCCCTCGACTGAATTGCCGCCCCCGCCCGGCTTGGCCTACGCTCCGATCCAGCGATCCCAACACCAGTCCCGGAGTGCCCGATGAGCCAACTGTTCGACCTCAGCCAAAAGGTCGCCCTCGTTACGGGCGGCAACGGGGGCATCGGGCTTGCCATGGCCAAGGGCCTTGCCGATGCGGGAGCAAAGATCGCGATCGCCGGGCGCGACGAGGGCAAGCTCGCCGATGCCGCCGGTACGCTGAAGGCGTCAGGCGCGGACGTCATGACCGTCAGCGGCGATGCGGCGGACCGTGACGCCGTTTTCGCGATGGTCGACCGGGTCGTAGAGCACTTCGGGCGGCTTGATATCCTCGTTGCAAACGCCGGCATGAATACGCGGAAGCCACCGCAGGACTTCACCGCCGACGAGTGGCAGCGGGTGCTCGACGTAAACCTCAACGGTCCGTTTTTCGCAGCCCAGGCGGCCTATCCGCACATGAAGGCTGTCGGCGGCGGCAAGGTGATCACGACGGGCTCGATGGCATCGATCCTCGGCATCCCGAAAGCTGCGGCTTACTCGGCCACGAAAGGCGGCATCGTTCAGATGACCCGCGTGCTGGCAACCGCGTGGGCCGCCGACAACATCCAGGCAAACGCGATCCTGCCCGGCTGGATCGACACAGCGCTCACGAAGCAGGCCCGCAAGGACATCTCCGGCCTCGAACAGCGCGTCAACGATCGCACGCCGGTCGGCCGCTGGGGCGTGCCTGAGGACTTCGCGGGCATCGCCGTGTTCCTCGCAAGCCCCGCATCGGATTTCGTCACCGGCACCGCAATCCCGGTGGACGGCGGCTATTCGATCCAGGCGGGCTGAGCCTTCTGAAGCGCAACAGATCGCCCGCGAAACAGGCGCGCGCCTCGGTTCGAAAGGCGCGCCTCAGCACCGGTGCGGTGCGCGGCGGCCACACCCCCATGGAACCCGCGAATGGCGCGGCTTTCGATGCGCTACACGGTTTTGCCCCGGTCGGGTAAAGGTGCGCAGTGATCGTCAGCTGCCGGGGGACACGTGGCAGCGCGGCGACCGACCGCGCGTGCGGCAGGTTCTGAGTTGGGGGCGGAAATGGCCGAGTACGGTTCGAGTGAGGCGGACGTCGAGACGCCGGTAAATCCGTATTCTCTGCTCGAGGCGGTCAATCGATCGAGCGACATGGCCCATATGGGCTGGCTGATCTTCCTCGGCGTGATGGCCTATCTGCTGATCGCAGTCGCCGGCGTCTCGCACAAGGACCTGCTGCTCGAAGAACCGGTGCAGTTGCCGATCTTCGGCATCGATGTGCCGCTCATCCAGTTCTTCCAGTTCGCGCCGATCCTGCTGGTGCTCTTCCATCTCGGAATCACGTCCCAGCTCGTGCTGCTCGCGCGGAAAACGCTGGAGTTCGACCTCGCCGTCCAACAACTGGAATCGACGGTCAAACGCACACACCCGCTGCGGCTCGAGCTCAACAACTTCTTCTTCGTCCAGGGCATCGCCGGCCCAGATCGCAGCCTGATCATGAGCGCGTTCCTGCACGCGATGAGCTGGCTCACGCTCGTCGTGATCCCGGTGCTCGTGCTGTTGTTCATCCAGGTTGCGTTCCTGCCGTATCACAGCGCGGAAGTGACGTGGGCCCATCGCGTCGCGCTGATGGTCGACATCATCATGCTGCTGTTGATTGGCGTGTTCCTGATCCGGCCGGAGAGCTCGTTCTTCCGCGCGGCCGGCCGGACGATCACCACGCATCCGCTCGGCGTCATGATCACGACCGCCGTATTCATCGCCGTCAGCGCGTTCTCGTTTCTCGTCGCGACCATCCCCGGCGAGGCGCTCGACCGGTTCGTTGCCAAGGTTCGCAAAAGCCCGACGGGTGATCTCGTCGCCGCGCAGGCCGGTGGGACCCCGCCGATCGTCGGCTTCGCACTCCCGTCGCTGTTCGTGCGCGAGGACGGCTCGTTGTTCGGCCTGTTCTATCGCAACCTCGATGTCGCCGATCTCGATCTCGTCGCCGATAAGGAGATTACAAAGGGCGAGGCGACGTTCTCGCTGCGCGACCGCGATCTGCGCTATGCGCGCTTCGACCGGTCAGACCTCCGCCAGGTCGATCTCACCCGCACGAAGCTTCAGTTCGCGAGCTTCGTGCGTACCGATCTTCGCAACGCCAACCTCCAGTGCATCGAGCTGATCCCGGTCATCATCGAGGGCGACCGTGAGAAAGGCGAATGCGTGGAAGCAACCGGCGCCGATTTCAGCCGTGCGGACATGCGCGGTGCACAGTTGGCCGGCTCCGACTACGCGGGCGCCATCTTCACGTCAGCCGATCTGCGCGGCGCGGACATGCGCCACACCTCGGTGATCGGCGCGAAATTCGACGAGACCAACCTGCAGCGCGCAAACCTTTCTGGCGGCATTCTTGCCCAGGGCGCGGATTTCCTCCTCGCAAAGCTCGAGGGCGCCGACATGAACGGCGCGCAGTTGCAAGGCTCGAACTTCCTGAGCGCTTCAATGCAGGGCGTCGATCTCTCGCATGCGCAGCTCGAAGGCGTTTCGTTGCAGGAAGCCGATCTCGAAGGCGCGGTCATGCTGCGCTCGAAACTGCAGGGCGCGAACCTGACAGGTGCCAACCTCGTCGCCGTAGACCTCCGCTGGGCGGAAGTCTGGATGACGGAGCCGCCGAACGTCGAGAAAACGCGGCTCTCCGACATGTCGGACGTCACCATCCGACCGATCCCTGAATCGCGGATTGGGCGGATCAAAGCCGCGGTCCGGCGCATCCCGCAGAAGCCCGTCCGCGATCTCGTCAACGGCGCGATCGAACCGCCGATGAACATCGCGCGCTCGGAGAAATGGCGCGAGAGCGACAACCATCAACTGTGGCGGGACATCGTGCTTCGCCGCGGCACGTCTCGGAACCTCGAGACCTACGCGCCACGGTTAACCAGCTATCTTGCCGATCTCGCCTGCCGGAAGCGCTGGCAGGACGGTTCTGTGGCCACGGGGATCGTGCGACGCGCAGGCGGTCAGCTCTTCCGCGGTGACCTTGCGAGCCTGCGCACCAACATGACAGCCGGCGCGTGCAAATCCTGGGAGGCGGTTTCGCCTTCGGTGATGCAGCAGTTCTCGACGCGGCTGGACGAGTCTCAGGGCTGAGCGGCGCTCTGGGCCGGCGTTTGAGCGGTTGCGTGCTGGTCCTCGCAGCCCCGTCTTGCGCACTGAGGCGCGGGAACGTATATAGAACAAAACAGTAGCTTGGCCCGAAAGCCGGAGCTTCTGAAATCTGTTGATGGCGTTGGCCGGACGAGTTGCTGTAGCCAATCGTGCCGTCTGGCGCGTTACGGTACCGCCAGGGCGGACCGAGTCGTTTCTCCACGACCGGCCCCGCCGCTCGGCGCGCACGCCATCTGAATGCATCGACCCGAAGGAGCCAGAATGGCCGGTTCAGTGAACAAAGTGATCATCGTCGGCAACCTTGGTCGCGACCCCGAGATCCGGCGCACCCAGGACGGCCGCCCGATCGCCAATCTCAACATCGCAACCAGTGAGAGCTGGCGCGACAAGAACTCCGGCGAGCGACGCGAGAAGACCGAATGGCATCGCGTCGTCATCTTTAACGACGGCCTTTGCAAAATCGCCGAGCAGTACCTCAAGAAGGGCTCGAAGGTTTATCTCGAAGGCCAGCTGCAGACGCGCAAGTGGCAGGACCAGTCCGGCCAGGACCGTTACTCGACCGAGGTCGTCCTGCAGAACTACGGCGGTGTTCTCCACATGCTCGACGGCCGCAGCAATGGCGCGTCCGGCGGCATGCAGGACAACTACGGTGGCGGCTACGATGCCGGCCCGCCGTCAGGTGGGGATTCCTACGGCGGTGGCGGTGGCCGATCGTCCGGCGGCAACTCAGGCGGCGGCGGCGGATACGACAAGCCGCTCGACGACGAAATCCCGTTTTAGGGCTGCTACCGACACCTGAGGCCGCAACCCGACCCTCTAATAGGAAACCCGCGCAGACTGAACTGCGCGGGTTTCATTTTGTCCGCAGCCCGGTGCTGTGCCGAGAACGCGCGCCGATCACGCGTCCGCGCGAAGGGCCTGCACCTGAGACGTTGCACCATTCATCATGAAGGCGAGGTCGGAGCCTGACAGGATGAACCGCATGCCCTGCGCGATATAGCGTTTCGCAAGCGCCGGATCGTAGACGCCACCCATACCGGCAGCCTTCCCATGCGCACGGCACGCGTCGATCACGGTCTGATACGCATCACGCACCTGATCGCTGTCGAACGCGCCCGGACAACCCATCTCGAAGCAGAGATCGTTTGTGCCGACGAGCAGAACATCGACACCGGGTACGGCTGCGATTGCATCGGCGTTCCGCACGCCTTCCGGGCTTTCGATCATCATGACCGTCAGCAGCCCGTCGTTCAACACTTCCGACATTTCGCCGAGCGGGTATTTCGCGAAATCGAGCTGCGGCAGCACACCCGTCATCGAGCGCGACCCGGCCGGCGGATAGAGGCAGTACGATGCGAGTCGCTTCGCCGTCTCAGCGTCGTCGACGTGCGGAAAGACAATGCCCTGCGCGCCGCAGTCGAGTGCGCGG
>JBCBXS010000152.1:0-6323 GCA_039816475.1 Pseudomonadota bacterium
GAAGGCCTTCAGCTTCATGATCCGCGTGCGGGTCCCGGCCGGGGTCGCGACGGCGGCCCAGTGGCGCGCGATGGACGACATCGCGTCGACCTACGCAAACGGCTCGATCCGGCTGACGACGCGTCAGGCGTTCCAGTTCCACGGGGTGATCAAGTCGAACCTCAAGACGACGATGCAGGAGATCAATGCGAGCCTGCTCGACACGCTGGCCGCCTGCGGCGACGTCAACCGCAACGTGATGGCGACGGCCAATCCGTTTCTTTCTCAGCGACACCGCGATGCGGCTGATCTTGCCACTGCGCTCAGCGATCACTTGAGCCCGCGCACAGGCGCCTATCACGAGATCTGGCTCGACGGACAACAGGTCTCCGTCGACGGGACACCGCTGAAGGCTTTGGCGGCCAACGATACATCGGACGAAGAGCCGATCTACGGTCAGCACTACCTGCCGCGGAAGTTCAAAACGGTCGTCGCCGTGCCGCCCGACAACGATGTCGATCTCTACGCCCACGACCTCGGCTTCGTCGCGATTGAGGAGGACGGCAAGCTCGTCGGCTGGAACGTGACTGTCGGTGGCGGCATGGGCATGACGCACGGAGATACGGATACGTTTCCGCGCACAGCAGACGTGCTCGGCTTTTGCGCGCCGGATCAGGCCGTCGACGTGGCGGAGAAGATCGTCACCGTCCAGCGCGATTGGGGTAACCGCGAGAACCGAAAGCGCGCGCGGCTGAAGTACACGATTGAGACGCGCGGCCTCGATGCGTTCCGGGATGAAGTCGAGGCCCGCCTCGGATATCGCCTCGACGCGCCGCGGCCGTTCGCGTTTGAACGCACGGGCGATCGCATTGGCTGGGTGAAGGGCCGCGATCGCCGCTGGCATTTAACACTGTCGATCGAGAACGGTCGCATTGCAGATCGCGGGGACTGGCGCTTGAAGTCAGCCTTGCGAGCGATCGCCGAGGCGCACGACGTGACGTTTATCCTGACGGGCAACCAGAACCTCGTGATCGCACGTGCGACGGCAAAGACGAAGGCTGCGATCGACGCGACACTCGCAGAGCACGGTGTTGCGCCTGAAGCGCTCTCGGGTTTGCGGCGAAACGCGATGGCGTGCGTTGCGCTGCCGACGTGTGCGCTGGCTCTGGCGGAAAGCGAGCGGTATCTGCCGAGCCTCGTCACCAGACTGGAAGAGAGCCTCGATCGCGCAGGGCTTGCCGACGACGAGATCACAATCCGGATGACGGGATGCCCCAACGGCTGCGCGCGGCCGTTCCTTGCGGAGATCGGCCTGGTCGGGCGGGGGCCGCAGACCTATAACCTGTATCTCGGTGCAGCCTTTGACGGATCGCGGCTCAACAAGCTCTATCGCGCCGACGTCAAGGAAGCCGAGATCATCGCGCTGCTCGATCCGCTGTTCGCCGACTACGCGCGTGACCGAGAAGCTGGCGAGCGGTTCGGCGATTTTGTTGTCCGCACCGGCGTTGTCGCGGCGACGACCGAAGGCGCGACGTTCCACGAAACGGAAGCAGCTTAGTCATAAGGGCTCAGGCCATCGCGCCCGGGCCGGGGATGGCGGCGTCGGGACACTTGCCGAGGATGATCATGCCGAGCACCTCGTCTTTGGTGACATCCGATGTGCGGGCGTGACCGACGACCTGGCCGTTTTTCATGACGGTGACGCGGTCTGCGAGATCGAACACGTCGTGGATGTCGTGGCTGATGAGGAAGATCCCGATGCCGTCCTGCTTCAGCTGCCTGGTGAGCTGCCCGACCTGCTCGGTCTCCTGCGGGCCGAGTGCGGCCGTCGGCTCGTCCATCACCAGAATGCGCGCGTTAAACAGGATGGCACGGGCGATCGCGACGGACTGGCGCTGACCGCCCGATAGCGATTTGACCGGGTCCTTGAAGCGCTGGAAGTTCGGATTGAGCCGGCCCATCACCTCGCGGGCGCGCGCTTCCATTGCCGCATCATCAAGCGTGCCCCACGACGTCATGAGCTCGCGGCCGAGGAACAGATTGGCAGCGGCATCGACGTTATCGGCAAGCGCGAGCGTCTGATAGATCGTCTCGATGCCGTAGTCTTTTGCATCACGCGGGTTTGCGATCTTTGCGCGCTCGCCGTTGATGTAGATTTCGCCATCGTCTCGCGCGTACGCGCCCGAAAGGATCTTGATGAGCGTCGATTTGCCGGCCCCGTTGTGGCCAAGCAGACCGACCACTTCGCCGGGGTAGAGATCGACCGAGGCGTCATCGACGGCTTTGATGCCGCCGAACGCGATGGAGATATCGCGCATCTCGACCAGCGGCGGGCCCGATGCCGCGGCTGCCGCCGTGGCATTTGCAGACGAATTCGTCTCTGGGATCGGTTCGGAAACGCTCATCTCGATTGCTCCTTTACGATCCGCGCCGGCGGTAGACCTGATCGACCCAAACGGCGAACACGAGCACCGAACCGACGACGACTTGCTGGATGGCAGCGTCGAAGCCGATCAGCACCATGCCGGTCTGGAGCGACTGCATGACAAGCGCGCCGAGCACCGCTCCGTAGATCGTGCCGATGCCTCCGGCGAGGGATGTCCCGCCGATGACGGCGGCTGCGATAACGTAGAGCTCGTCAAGCGTCCCGAGGGCGTTGGTGGCTGAATTCAAGCGCGCGCTGGCAACTGCTGCCGAGAGCCCGCAGAGAAGGCCCATCAAAGCAAAGATCTTCAGCGTCACCCAACGTGTGTTGATGCCGGCCAACTCGGCTGCCTCCGGGTTGCCGCCGATGGCGAACACGTAGCGACCGAACTGCGTGCGGGTGGCGAGAAACGTCATCGCAATCGCGACGCAGATCAGGATCAGGACCGGGATCGCGAAGCCATGCGAGATGAAGAGGCCGCCGTCGGGGACTTCGATGCCTGTCCGCTCGGCGTACTGTCGGACGATGCCGCGCGGCCATGGGTAGGAGTTCACAAGCAGCACGAAACCGGTCACCGCGCCGCAGCCGATGCCGCCGAGCAGGAATTCCGCCCAGATCGGCCGTTGCGGAAACTGGAAGCGCTCCCGCTGCCGCCGGCCGAATACGATCATTGCAATGATCCCGACGCATGCGATTGCGCCAATGACCCAGCTTCCGATCGCGCCGATCGCGCCATAGGGCCCGCCGCCAAGCAACGCGAACGTCGGGTCGACCGGCGAAATCGTTTCACCGCGCGCGAGCAGGAAGGCGACGCCACGCCAGACGAGCAGTCCGCCGAGCGTGACGATGAAGGCCGGTATCCCACGGTAGGCGATCAGATAACCGTGCAGCGCGCCAATGAGTGTGCCGACAATCAGTCCGGCCGCGACTGCGATCATCCAGATCAGCGGATGGCCGATCCCGATCAGCTCCGGCAGAATCCAGACCTGGACGATGGCCATCGACATGGCGCAGACGCCAAGCACCGAGCCGACCGAAAGGTCGATGTGGCGGGTGACGATCACAAACACCATGCCGGTTGCCATGATGCCGATCGAGGCAGTTTGGACCGAGAGGTTCCAGAGGTTGCGCGGTGTCAGGAAGGCGCCGAAGCCGTTTGCGACCGCGCCATAGACGTGAAAGCCGACCCAGATCAGCACCAGCGCTGCGACCATGCCGACAAGGCGGCTGTCGATTTCCGTTTGGCGCAGAAAGCGGGTGACGGCGCCGTCCTTCGCGGTGGGCTTCAGCATGATGCGACGTCTTTCGAGGCGACGGAGAACGGGCGGAGTGGCGACCGCGATGCACGGCGGCGGCGGTGAGCGGCCGAGTGTTGTGGTGCATCGGGGTGTTGCGTCAGCGTCGTGCGTTGCGCGCAGCGCTCCGGGCGAAGCCCATCAGATGCGGCAAGCCGCGCATGCATCAACCGGCCGGGGGAACGAATCCGCCCGGCCGGTCAACACAACCGGAGTTAGCAGCCAGCAACGCCGCTCTTTGCACCGGCACACGCCTTGTCCTTGGCGATCCAACCGGCATCGATGACAACGTTCAGGTTGTCCTTCGTAATCGAGATCGGCTTGAGGAAGATTGCCGACATCTCGACGCCCTTCTCGCCACCGGACCACTTCACCGCGTTCGGCACTTCCGACATCTTTTTGCCGCTCGCGAGCATCGAGGCGATGTTGCCGGCAGACTTGCCAAGGTCGCGCGCGTCTTTCCAGACCGAGACAGTCTGCGTGCCGCGTGCAACGCGATTGAGCGCTGCATGGTCCCCGTCCTGACCTGAGACCGGAACGGTGCCCGCCATGCCCTGCGCCTGGAGTGCTGCGACCACACCGCCGGCCATGCCATCGTTTTCAGAGACGACAGCGTCGACCTTGTTGTCGTTCTTGGTGAGGATCTGCTCCATGTTCTTCTGGGCGTTGTCCGGCTTCCAGCCGTCCGTATAGGTCTCACCGACGTTCTTGATCTTGCCGGCGTCCATCGCCTCTTTCAGGACTTCCATGATGCCCTTGAACAGGAAGTCCGCGTTCGGGTCGCCCTTATCGCCTTTGATGAAGGCGTAGTTGCCTTTCGGCTGTGCTGCGAGCACGGCGCGGGCCTGCATGCGGCCGACTTCGATGTTGTCGAATGTCAGGTAGAACGCGCGCTTGTCTTCGATCAGACGGTCGTAGCCGACGACCGGAATTCCCTCGGCGTCAGCCTTGTCGATGGCCGGGCCAATCGCGTTCTTGTCGACGGCGAGAATGATGAGAGCCTTCGCGCCTTGCGCGATGAGGCTTTCGACATCGGAGAGCTGCTTGGAGGCGGAGCCCTGCGCGTCGGCGGAAACGTACTTGTCTCCGTTCGCCTCAATCGCAGCCTTCATCGCAGCTTCGTCGGTCTTCCAGCGCTCTTCCTGGAAGTTCGACCAAGACACGCCGATGATGTTGCCCTTCGCAAGCGCGCTGCCCGCGGCTGTGACAGCCAGCACAGCGCTGGCGGCCAGTGCCGTCAAAACTCTAAGCATGAAGTTCCTCCCGAACTTTTTCATGTGTCCTTGGACGGGCGCGGTTTGAGTGCTCAGGACCCATTATTATTTTGCGCCTCGAAAAAAAATTGTCGGATCGCCATCAGCCTGTCAAGCTGTCGCAGACGTGGAGACTTGGCGAGGGGGTCTTAGACTTTCGATGCGGGTGGACGGAGAACACGGCGAGGTTTGGCGCGGCAGCGCGCGGTCCGATGATGTCCGCCGCTTCAACCGGCGCCGCGTGCTGCGGTGCGTTCGGCGCGCGCGCGAGATCTCCCGAACCGGCGTCGCAGAACTGACGGGGCTTAGTCCTGCCACCGTGACGGCGATCGCATCCGATTTGATGAGCGCCGGTCTGCTCGAGGAAGCTGCGCCATCGATGGGCGTCCGCAGGACCGGGCGGGGCAGACCCACAACGAACCTCTCGCTGAATGCCCGCGCGTCGTCGGTCGCGATCGTCAACTTGCAGCTCGACACGATCACAGGCGCGATTATCGACTACACCGGCCAGACGATCGGATCCGGTAGCTGTCGCATTGCGACGCGAAGTGCGAGCCGCGCGAAGTTGCGGGCGGGTCTCGCTTCAGTGCTTCAGGCAGCGATTTCGGATGCAGGTCGCAAACGTCCGCGTATTGGCCGCGTCTGCGTCGCAGCGCAGGGCGTCACCGACGTTGGGTGTCGTATCCTCACGTGGTCGCCGGTCACTAAAAGCGGCGGGCTTGAGATCGCCGAATGGATTGAGGACGACTTCGGCGTCTCAACCGATGTGCGCAACGATGCAGGCTTGGCGGCGCTGGGCCTGAACGCGCGTGCGCCCGAGACCTACAGCGACGCGTTCGCCGTCGTCCTCCTCGCGCACGGAGTTGGGATGGGCCTGTTTCTCAATGGGCAACTCGTGCAGGGCGGTCTGTCATCGGGCACTGAGTTCGGTCACATGATCCATCAGAGCGGCGGCGCCAAATGCCGTTGCGGGGTCTCAGGCTGCATCGAGGCCTATGCTGGCGATTACGCAATCCTCCGCCGAGCTGATGGGCGCGATGTGACTTCGCAGCCAACGCGATCTGTTTCGCTGCGCGATATCGAAGCCGTGGGCGCGCGGGTTGCGTCCGGCGATGCATTGGCGCGAGCGGCAATTGACGAGGCCGGCCGTGCGATCGGGGTCGGGCTTGCAAGCCTGTTTGCGCTGGTCGATCCGTTTCCGGTTGTGTTCGCCGGCTCGAGCGCCGGTCTGCAGGACCATCTCGAGCCTGCCATTCGCGCGGCGATCTCCGACCATCTCGGGCCACGCTTCAATGGCGCGACCAATGACGGAGGGCGTGTGACCTTCGCCTTTGTTGCCGACGCCGATGGCTTGATTCAGCATGGGGCGGG
>JBCBXS010000153.1:0-6297 GCA_039816475.1 Pseudomonadota bacterium
GGTCTCGGCCTGCTGTATCTCGCGACTTCGCCAGCGGCGATCGCAGCCGCAACCCCGGTTGCCGAAGCGCTTGCCATCGACGGCTACGGGCCAAGCGCGATCATCCTGCTGGCCTCGGGCTTTCTGCTTGGCCTCGGCGTCGCAGGCGCCGGCATCAATGCACTCGTCGGCGCAGTCGGCCGCGCAGCCCCGCCTGAACAACGGACGCAGGCCGTCGCAACACTCGGCATCGGTTCGGGCATCGGGATCCTGGTCGCGATCCCCTACGTCAGCCAACTCATCGATGCGTTCACGTGGCAGCAGGCGCTAATCTACATCATTGCGACGACCGCGATCATGCTGCCGCTTGCCTGGACCGTCAGCGGCGCGCCATCGACCCAGGCCGGTCCGGCGACCGACCGCACCCAATCGCTCGGCGAAGCACTCCGGGAGGCGTTCGCCCATCCAAGCTTCTGGCTCCTGAACGCAGGCTTCTTCGTCTGCGGCTTTCACGTCGTCTTCTACGGCACACACCTGCCGGCGTATGTCGGCGATCAGGGCTTTGAATCGTGGGTCTCGGTCGCGGGCCTTGTCGCCGTTGGCGTCGGCAACCTCTTTGGCACTTATCTGTCTGGCCAATGGGGCAAGCGCGGATCTAAGCGGCTCGGCCTCTCGTTCATTTACACGGGCCGCGCGATCATTTTCCTCGGCTTCCTGTTCCTGCCGATCACCCCGACGACGATCATTGTTTTTAGCGCGCTGCTCGGCCTCTTCTGGCTGTCGACAATCCCGCTCACCAGTTCGCTCGTCGCCGTCTTCTATGGTCCCGTCTGGATGACGACGCTCTACGGCATCGTCTTCTTCTCGCATCAGGTGGGCTCGTTCCTCGGGGTCTACATGGCCGGCGTGCTCTACGATGAAACGCAGTCCTACGATCTGATGTGGTGGATCTCTGTCGGCCTTGGGATCTTCGCGGCGATCATCCACCTCCCGATCCGTGAACGCCCTGTCGCGCGTCTTGCCGCGCGCGCGGCCGCCGCCTAGGTTTGATGTATGGCGATTGCCGATCACACCATTGCCAGCGCCAGTCAGACGCCGCAGCGCTCGGCGCAACGTCAGACCGCACCGATGCCGTTCGCGGCCAAGGCCGGCGTCGCATTCGCCGTCGGAACGCTGCTGCTGGTCGCCGCGTCAATCATCTTCGCCCGTTGGCCGGCGCTGCTGATCGATCTGCGGTCGTCCGCGGCCGCAATCCTCTGCCTCTAGAGCCGTCGCCGCACGACGTCGCGCGCCCGTACTCAGCGGCCTTACACCTCGCGCACCTGGCGCCTTGCCAACCACCCGGGCACCGGTTAGGACGCAGCCGCTTTGCAGCGCACCGAGCGCAAAGCAGCCCTCCCTTCCCCCGGTTTGCGCCCGAGGTTTCGTCGCATGCCTGACCCGTCCTCGGAGCAGAAATCCTCCGTATCCGGCCAACTGCCAACGTTGAAAGCGCGCGCGAGGGCGGTCCTCACCGATCCGCGTTTCGAGAAGGCGGTGATCGCACTGATCATCGTCAACGCGATCACGATCGGTCTCGAGACGAGCGACGTCGTGATGGCGCGCTTCGGCCCACTCCTCCTCGTCATCGACCAAATTATCCTTGCGATCTTCACCGTTGAGGTCGCAGCGCGCATCTGGGTCTTCGGACGGAGCTTCTGGAAAGACCCCTGGAACGTCTTCGATGCGTTCGTTGTCGGGATCGCGCTGCTGCCGACCACGCAGCAGTACTCCGTCCTGCGCGCACTGCGCATTCTGCGTGCACTTCGGCTCATCTCCTCAGTGCCGTCGCTCCGCCGGGTGGTCGGCTCGCTGTTGTCGGCGATCCCGAGCATGGGCTCGATTGTCCTGCTGCTGACGCTCGTGAATTACGTGGCGGCGGTGATGGCAACGAAGCTCTACGGCGACACGCACGAGGAGCTGTTCGGGACGATCGGCGCGTCCCTGTTCACGCTATTCCAGGTGATGACGCTGGAAGGTTGGGCGATGGAGGTCGTCCGGCCGGTCATGGAGAAGCATCCAACGGCGTGGCTGTTCTTTCTGCCGTACATCATCATCGTCGTGTTCGCGGTGCTGAACCTGTTCATCGGCATCATCGTCGACGCGATGCAGCACCAGTCCGACGATGTCGCAGAAGCGGTGATCGAAGTGACGGAGCGGGAGTACCATCAGCTTATGCGAGAGATCAGTGCGCTCCGTGAGGACATCCGAGCCATGAAAACTGGGAATGGCAGCGTCCAACCTGGCCGCGGCGCGGGCGACGATGGCTGATCGTCCGCGCACCGCGATCTCCGGCCGAGCCCGATGACCGATCCCCGCACACGGCGGATGATCCTTGGCGCCGCGCTGTTGATCGCACTAGTTTTGCTCGCAAGTGTGATTGCGATGGGCTTCTACGGGGCATTTCACTCCGCGAGCGGCTGAACGGCCACCTGAGCAATGTTCGACCGACAGATGGTTGCGCTCCCATTGAAACTGCCTGAACCATGCTGCACCTGCGAAAGTTCTGATTGCAGCGCAGCAAAGAGGGGCGCCGGCCTACGCGGTCGGTGACGGACCAATCGGTTTCCTATCAAGACGGCGGGCATTGAACCTCGCGCTCCAGGGCGGCGGCGCCCACGGCGCATTTACCTGGGGTGTGCTCGAACGCATCCTGCACGAAGACGCACTCGAGATCGGCTGGATCAGCGGCACGAGCGCCGGCGCCTTCAACGCGGTTGCCGTGGCGCACGGGCTTGCGACGGGCGGGCCGGACGTGGCCATCAAAACGCTCGAGCGGATGTGGCTTGCCGTCGACCAGGCGCAGGTGCCGGACCTCATGCGCATGAACCCGGTCCTCGCCGGGCTCTATCGTGCGGCGCCGGTGCCCAACGTGACATCGTCCCTGTCGCCCTACGACTTCAACCCGATGGGCTTCGATCCGCTCAAAAGGATCCTGACCAAGCACATCGACTTCGACGCAATCCGTGCTTCGAGCGCATGTGAACTGATCATCGCGGCCACCGATATCGAGACCGGCCGCGCGCGGCTGTTCCGGAAGCATGAAATCACCGCCGAAGCCGTCATCGCGTCTGCCTGTCTGCCGACGCTGCATCATGCCGTCGTCATCAACGGTCGGGCTTACTGGGACGGCGGGTTTTCAGCGAACCCCGACCTCATGACGGTCGCCGGCGAAAGCCCCGCGCGCGACACGCTGATCGTGCAGCTCAACCCGATCCGCGAGCCGCGCATCCCGAAGGTCCCGCGCGCGATTTCGGACCGGACGGATACGATCGCGTTCAACCAGCCGCTGCTTCGTGACATCGACGAAATCATTCGTATCCAGTCCGCGTCGAGCGGTTGGCTGAACGGGGCTGGCGGTGCGATCGGGCGCATTCAATCGCATCGGTTCCATCTCATTGCAGCCGGCCGCCATACCGAGCGGCTTGGTGCGGACAGCAAATTAAAGCCGGACCGCGGTGTGCTCCGCTATCTATTCGAGGCCGGCCGCGGCGAAGCGCACCGGTTCCTCGACGAGCACGGCGATCTGATCGGCCGCCGCTCGTCTGTGGATCTGGTCGAGACCTATCAGACGGTGGCTGAGGCGGAGGGCGCCGCGGCCGCACCAGAGGAATCCGCGCTGCCGCAAGACGTCGCCAATGCGTCACCAGCGCCGCCGGAGGGCCGGTTTAAGAAGTCGGCTTGAGATCAACAGCCGGTCCAAGCTTTAGCCGAGCGACGACATCCAGCCGGCGATCGCGCGGTTGCAGACGTCGGGGGCTTCGTAGGTCACGAAATGCCCATGCCCCGGCAGCGAGACGACTTCGGCGTCGGGCCGGTGGGAGCGGACGAGATGCTCGTAGGTGCCGACTTCGTCTTCGCCGAGCGAACGCCGGATCCCGTCAGCCCCGCGCGTGGTGGCCTGAATGATCAGGAGCGGCTGGGTCAGCTTGGCGAAACAGGGCGCGAAGCGCTCCGCGTCCCAAGACACGAGGCTTCGATAAAGTTCAGTGCCGTTCTCGTCGCCGAAGTCGAGCGCGCGGCTGACCAGTCGCCGGCGAAGTTCGTCGTGGGCATCATCGAAGAACATCGCCTCGAAAAGCCCACGCGTGAACGTCGCGTAGCCGGTCTTAGCCAGCGCGTCATCGAAAGTTGAAAGCGCTGCGGCGCGGCCAACCTGGGCCATGTTGGAGCCGTCGACGAGCACGATCCCCTTCACACGGTCCTCGCAGAGGACGGCGACTTCGGCTGCAATCCGAGTGCCCATGCTGTGACCGACGAGGATCACGTCGCGATAGTCCTGGGCGGCGATGTCTGCTGCGACGTCGTCGGCCAGCGCGCGAATGGCAAGCGGCTTCTCACCCCTTGTCGTATTGCCGTGCGCACGGAGTGTGACGGCGACACACGTTGCAGTCTTCGAGAAGTGCGCGACGATCGGGTCCCAGTCTTCGGCGCCGCTCGCGAACCCGTGAATGAATATAAGCACAGGGCTGCCGGTGCCGGTCACGTCGGTCTTCATCGAAGTCTACTTCAAATAGCCTGAATTATCAGCCGTCAGCGTAGCTTGCTTCGTGCGCCAACGGAAGCTGCCGCGCGCCGGAGCCGGGCACCGCGTCAGATGCGCGGTGCTGCTGCCCGACGAAGGCGGTCGTTGATGGCAACGCCAAGGCCGCTCTCAGGCAGGACGGGCGCTGCGATCACCGAAGGGGCGAGATCATCGATCCGCCGAAGTGCTCCGAACAGGTTGGCTGCGGCTTCAACGGGATCGCCCGACGCGCTGAGCGTGACTTCAGGTCCGTTGCCGCGGGGCCGACCAGCGAACGTGAGCCGTGCGGCGTTATCCGGCGCAGTGTCCTCGTTGTCGATGAGCACGAGCTTTGCCCGCGGCGCGTAATGGCTTTCGAGTTGTCCCGGTGCATTCGGTGCCGACGTGTCTCCAGGCTCGCGCAGAGATACGATTGGCCGAGCACCGGTCACGTCCGCGATATCTTCGACCGTCAAAGCGCCCGGCCGAAGGATCATCACGCAGCCGTCGCCCATCCCGACAATTGTCGATTCGAGCCCGCGCACGGTCGGCCCGCCGTCCAGCACCCTGATGTGGTCCACGCCTTCGAAATCTGAACGGACGTGGTCGGCCGTCGTGGCGCTCACATGACCGGACCGATTGGCGGACGGCGCAACCAGCGGCCGGCCGACGGCTGCGAGAAGCGAAGACGCCACCTCATGATCAGGACAGCGCACGGCAAGCGTCGGCAGCCCCGCGCGGGCAATTTCGGCAATCGGTGTTGGCAACCGCACCGGCGCCACCACGGTCAGTGGCCCCGGCCAGACGGCCTCGCCGAGCCGTGCAAGCGCGTCCGGAAGATCGACCAACGCGGCCGCCTGATCGAGGCTCGGCACGTGCGCGATCAGCGGATTGAACGCCGGCCGGGATTTCGCCTCATAAATCGCAGCGACGGCTCGTCCATTGGTTGCATCCGCGCCGAGGCCGTAGACGGTTTCGGTCGGGAACGCGACAAGCCCGCCCGCTAAGAGATGGGCCGCGGCGTCCGCAATGGCGCCAGCTTGTGCGCCCGATCGCGCGCCGGCTGTTGACTGATCCGGGCGCCCGGTCATCGACATCACGTCCAATTCATCATGCTGTGCGGCGGCGGCGCAGGTTTCCGTGACTCACGCCGGGGCGTATGCTGTGCGCCAAAAGAACACCGCCACCCGGAGGTCGTCCACCATGTCCTATCAGGCACCCGTCGCCGATATCGTCTATGCGCTCAAAACTGCGGCCGCGCTGCCGAAGCTCATCAAAGAGGGCGTCTACGATGGCCTCGACATGGACACGGTCGCAGCCGTTATGGAGGAGGCCGGCAAGTTCGGCAGCGAGGTCCTTGAGCCTCTGAACTGGAGCGGCGACCAGGAAGGCGCGCGCCTCGAGAATGGTACGGTCACGGTCCCGAAAGGTTTTGCAGAGGCCTACAAACAGTTTGCCGAGGGCGGCTGGGCCTCGCTTCCGGCACCGGAAGACTTCGGCGGTCAGGCGCTGCCCGAGACCGTTTCGATGGCGGCCAGCGAGATCTGGAACGCGACCAACATGGCGTTCGGGCTCTGCCCGCTGCTGACGCAGGGCGCCATCGATGCCCTGCTCGTCGGCGGGTCCGATGACCTGAAGAAGCGCTATCTGCCGAAGATGGTGTCGGGCGAATGGACCGGCACGATGAACCTGACCGAGCCGCATGCGGGGTCTGATCTCTCCGTCCTGAAATCGAAAGCCGAGCGCGCCGACGACGGCACGTACCGCATCTTCGG
>JBCBXS010000154.1:0-6266 GCA_039816475.1 Pseudomonadota bacterium
ACGCAGATTGCTAAGCTGAAGACCGCCGTTCAGATGATCGCGCTCGGGACGCTTCTGATTGCACCCGCCATCGGAACCGTCGCTGGCCTGAGCCTATCGGGCCTCGGCCTCGCCATCCTCTGGATCGCGACGGTGCTGACCGTCTGGAGCGGGTTCGACTATCTGCGCGCCGTGCTAAAGGTCATCGAAACCTGACCGACCGAGCTGGGGTCTGAACCGCATGGCGCTGAAGCTTCTCTATTTCGCAACCGTCCGCGAGCGTCTCGGCCGCGCCGAGGAGACCGTCGACGTGCCCGCAGGCCTTCAGACGGTTCAGGACTTGCTCGACTGGCTCCGCGCGCGAGATGAATCCTACGCGGTGGCCCTGTCTGAAGACGCCCGCATTCGCGCAGCCGTTGACCAGGTGCATGCCAAGCCCGAGACGACGATCGTGGATGCACGCGAGGTCGCGTTCTTCCCGCCGGTCACCGGAGGCTGATCTATGAGCGTTCGTGTCCAGACCGAGGACTTCGATGTCAGCGCGGAGATCGCCCGGCTCACCGGGGGCCGCGACGACATCGGGGCGGTGGTCACGTTCACTGGTCTCGTGCGTGGAGAAGCGGGTGGCCGCGCGCTCAGCGAGATGACGCTCGAACACTATCCCGGAATGACGGAGCGCGAGCTTGAGCGCATTGAAGCCGACGCCCACGAACGCTGGCCGCTGACGGGCACGACAATCATTCACCGCGTCGGGCCACTGAAACCTGCCGACCAGATCGTACTGGTGGTCGCCGCGTCACGGCACCGCGAAGCAGCGTTCGAGGCTGCCGCGTTCCTGATGGATTACCTGAAGACCCGCGCGCCGTTCTGGAAGAAAGAGACGGGCAGGGATGGCGACGGCTCATGGGTCGATGCACGCGAAAGCGATGATGCCGCCGCTGACAAGTGGCAGCGTCGGCCTGCCAAGCGCTGAAACGCGCATCTAACGGTCTGCCAGGGTCCAGTAATCGCTTCGGAAATAGACCAGCGGGTCGCCATCGTCCCGCGTCATCGCATCAACGACATGGCCGATGAAAATCGAATGCGTTTCGGTCTCGTAATGGCCGCCCAGACGACAGTCGATCCCGGCAAGCGCACTCGTCAGGATCGGTGCGCCCGTCTGAAGCGTGCCCCAGCCGTCGTCGACAAAGCGCGCTTCCCCCGCAAGATCGGTGCGGCCTGAGAACGTGCTCGCGATCGCGTCCTGACCGGCATCGAGCACGTTCACGCTAAAAGCGCGTTCAGACAGGATCGGCGCGTGCGCGCTCGCGTTTCGGTTGACGCAGACGAGCAGCATCGGCGGCGTGTCAGAAAGCGAACAGACAGCCGTTGCCGTCAGCCCTGTCCGGTCGCCTTCGCGCCCGACAGCAATGACGGAGACGGCGCCTGCCTGATGCCGCATGACCGATCGAAAACGGGCTGAATCCACCGCGTGCAGTTCCCGGGTTAAGGTGTCGTCAGGTCTCGGTTTGTTGAACGATCAAACGTGCAGCTCGGTTTAGCCGCGCCAGTCGTAGCGTTCCGGCCGGCCGAGCCCGAGGTTCTCGCGCAACGTCGGCCCGCGGTACTGCTTCCGGAAGACACCGCGTTTTTGCAGTTCCGGCACGACCAGTCGGGCAACATCTTCGTAACCGCCGGGCACGTAGGGCGCTGCAACCACGAAACCATCGCAAGTCGACGACTTGAACCAGTCCTCCATCTCGTCTGCGATCTCCGTCGGCGTGCCGCTGAACACGGGGAAGTCGCGGATTGTGCCGCGCTTTGAATACGTCACGAAATCAGCAGGCGTCGGATTGGATTTGCCGGAGGCGGTCGTCACCCGGTCGATGATCGCGCGCAATCCGGAGATCGACGCGAGTTCGTCGTCCGTGAATGGCTCATCCGCCGGCTTCGAACCGAAATCGAAGTTGAGCGCTTCCGACAACAGCGCGATCCCGTCGACCGGGCGCGCCTGAGCCTCGATCAGGCCGAGCCGATCCGCTGCCATCTGTTTCGTCTCGCCAGGGATCACGTAGACGGCCGGTGCCACGGCGACATCGTCAGGATCGCGGCCCGCTTCTGCAATGGTCGCTTTCAGGGCCGCGTAGGCCTGCTGGCCGCGCTCCTTCGTCGGGTAAACTGCAAAGACGAGCTCGGCCCAGCGCGCCGCGAACGCCTGACCGCGGCCGGACTGACCCGCCTGCATGATCACCGGACGGCCCTGCGGCGTCCGCGGAACGGTGAAGGGCCCGCGCGAGCGGAAGTACGTCCCGGCATGGTCGAGTGCGGCGACCTTCGATGCGTCAGCGAATTGCTCGGAGGCCTTGTCGAGCGTGATCGCGTCATCGGCCCAGGTGTCCCAGTGGCCGAGGACGACTTCCATGAACTCATCGGCCTTGTCGTAGCGCAGGTCGTGGGCCGGATGTTCCATCTGCGAAAAGTTGCGTGCTTCGGAGCTGTTAAGCGATGTGACGACGTTCCAGGCGACGCGCCCGCCGAGCATATAATCCATGGTTGCGAACTCGCGCGCGACATGGAACGGCTCGTAGTAGGTCGTCGAATACGTGCAGCCGAGACCGAGGTTCCGCGTCGCGAGACCCATCGCCATGACGACGGCCGCTGGCGCAAGTTTCACAACCCGAACGCCGGCCTCGATCGCGGCGGCCGCATCGTCGTTGTAGATGTCGGGCATCGCGAGGCGATCATCGAAAAACGCGAGATGGAAGCGCGCATCTTCGAGTGTTCGGGCAATGCGCTGGTAGTACTCGGCGGTGAGGAAGTCGCCCATCGCTTCCGGATGGCGCCATGCCCCGACGTAGTTCGTGCAGTTCTGCGCCTGGAGAAAGCCGACCAGGATCATTTCGTTGCGTCGGTTGGCCATGCCGCGGGCTCCTCACCTTTTTTGGGTGATGCTGCCCCGAACGTCCCGCGACTTCAATTGCTGCGAAGCTTGGCAAACCAGCCCTCGTTGCGGCCGAAGTCTTTGAGGATCTCGCGTGCCGCGTTGTGGCCCGGAACGCCAGAGACACCACCGCCCGGATGCGCGCCGGAGCCGCAGAGGTAGAGACCCTTGAGCGGCAGGCGGTAGTCCGCCGAGCCGATCACCGGGCGCAGCGAAAACAACTGATTGAGCGACAATTGCCCGTGAAAAATGTCACCATCAATCAAGCCGAAGCGGGTCTCGAGGTCCTTCGGGGAAAGCACCTGACGGGCGATGACGGCATCCGGCAGGTTCGGCGCGTGCTTGCCGAGCGTTGCGATCACTAAATCGGCGAAGCGTTCTTTCTCGGAGACGTTAGCCCAGCTTCGCCCGTCCGGCAGATGCGGTGCGACGTGCTGGACAAACAGCGACGCCACATGCTGGCCGGGCGGTGCGAGCGACGGATCGATCGTCGACGGGATCAGCATCTCGATAACCGGTTCGCGCGACCAGCCCTGCGTCCGCGCATCGAAGTAGGCCTGCTCCAGATAATCCATCGTCGGGCCGATGATGATGCCTGCGCCATGATGCGGCTGCTGGTTGGTGCCGGGGCACGCGACGAAGTCTGGCAATTCGCTGAGCGCGAGGTTCATCCGGAACGTGCCGGAGCCCGTTTTCATGTTGCGGAAGGGCTTCGCCGTTTCGGGTGGCACAACGCCCTCCGGCAACAGGTGCCTGAACAGCAGTTTGGGGCCGACATTGGCGGCGACCGCACGCGCAGTCACGACCCGGCCGCTCGCGAGACGCACGCCCGCCGCCTTGCCGTCGTCGGCAAGGACCTCGCTGACGCCATCGCCAAGATGGATCTCAGCGCCGGCCAACTCCGCCGATGCTCTGATCGCCTCGCTGATCGCACCCATGCCGCCAATCGCATGACCCCACACGCCTGAGCGCCCATTCACTTCGCCGAAGCAGTGGTGCAGCAGGACGTAGGCAGTCCCGGGCGTCGAAGGCGCTGCGTAAGCGCCAACGATGCCGTCGAACGCGAACGCCGCCTTCACGGTGTCGTCCTCGAACCAGTCGTCGAGCACGTCTGCTGCACTTCGCGTGAAGAGATCGGTGATCAGTTTCTTGTCGGCAAGCGAGAGCCCCGCAAGCTTCAAACCAAGCGGTGTTCCGGCGATGAGGCTCTTAAGGCCGCGGCCCGCATTCGGCGGCGTGCGCAGGACCATATCGCGCAGGATCTCGGCGGCCCGATCGAGCATCTCTTCGAATGCCGGCAGGGCACGGGCGTCCCGCTCCGAGAACTTCGCGATCTCGCGCTGTTTCGCCTGCGGATCGCCAGGCGCATTCGGGAACGCCAGATACCGGTGCTCGCCGACCGGCCAGAAATTCGACAGCGGCCGCTCGATGATCTCGAGGCCATGCCGCGTTGTCAGCTCGAGATCGGCGATCACCTTCGGGTTGAGGAGACTGACGGTGTAGCTCGCGACCGAATTACGGAACCCAGGCGCGAACTCTTCCGTCACAGCCGCGCCGCCGGCCACGTCGTTTTTCTCGAAGCAGGCAACCTTCAGTCCGGACTTCGCCAGGTAGGCGGCGGTCGTCAGCCCGTTGTGTCCGGCGCCGATGATCGCGACGTCGTAGTCGGTGGTCGAACGCTCCGCCATGGCTGCCCTCCTCTATACGCCACCGCCCGCCGTGCCCGGCCCAGGTCATCGGGCCATCGGGCCATCGGGCCATCGCCACAGGCGCGGATAACCGCCTCATCGATTGCGATAACACGCACGTCGGTGCTAGGCGGAGCCCTAGCCCGCGATGAACCGAGGATAGGCCATGGACGACTTCAATGTACTCATGACCGGAGGCTTGCTCGATCAGCTTGGAATGAAGGTTGACGAGATTGGTAAGGTCCATCGCGTCCCAACCGACAATGGCGACGATTTCGTCGCCTCGGTTGCAGGCTCCGTCGACGCAATCTGCCATTCGGGCCACGCGATTAAGATTGACGGCGATCTCATGGACCGATTGCCGAACCTCAAGCTCATCTCGAACTTCGGCGTTGGCTACGACGCGATCGACGCGGAGGCCGCCGCGAAACGCGGGCTCATCGTCACCAACACACCGGACGTGCTGACCGAAGAGGTTGCCGATACCGCACTAGGGTTGCTGTTGATGACGGTCCGCGAGCTTGGCAAGGCCGAGACCTATCTGCGGGCGGGCCACTGGGCGACCGACGGCGATTACCCGCTCACCGAAATGTCGCTTCAGGGACGGTCCGTCGGCATTGTCGGGCTCGGACGGATCGGGGCTGCAATCGCCAAGCGGTGCGAAGCGTTCAATCTGCCGATCAGCTATTTCGGCCGCTCGAAGAAGTCTGGGTTCGACTACGCCTACTACGACAGCGCAACGGCGCTCGCCTCAGCAGTCGACACATTGATCGTCGTCACACCGGGCACGCCGGAGACGGAAAATCTGATCAACGCTGATGTCCTGAATGCGCTCGGCTCGTCCGGCGTTGTTATCAACGTTGCACGCGGGTCCGTGGTCGATGAGACGGCGCTGAAGCAGGCCCTGAAGGACAAGACAATCGCCGCTGCCGGCCTCGACGTCATGTGGAACGAACCGAAGATCGATCCCGAGTTGATGGAGATCGAGAACCTTGTTCTGCTGCCGCACGTCGGCTCGGCGTCCTGGCAAACACGCCGCGCGATGGGTCAGCTCGTCATCGACAACCTCAAGTCGCTTCGCGACGCCACGCCGCCGCTCACACCGGTCGCAGAGACGCCGTTCTCCGGCTGGAAGTGATCGACCGGCGCCCCGGCGCGGGAAACATCAGGACTGCGCGCACGCGAATCGTCAGTGACCGCGTTTAAAGTCTGTTAATAACGAGGCGCCTAGCCTTCGCGCATCGAATTACGAGCGTGTTGGTAAAGGTGCCCGTCGTGACAGCGACCATTGCCAGGTCAGCTCCCATGCGCGACCCGATCGGGACGACACTCCTTCATGGGTTTGCGAGCTTCGCGATCGTCGTCGTTGCGCCGATTGCGTTTTGGCTGCTGCTGCTCGATGGCGCCTTCCTGCTGTTCGGCGGCACGACGCCAAATTGGCTGCGCATCTTGTTCGCAGCGGTCGGAGGCGTCGTTCTCACTGCAGTTTGGGCAAGTCTTCGGCTCGGCCGTGACGCCGCCAATCCAACGAACGAAGACTGAGGCGCGAGGCCCGGCTACTCCGCTGCGGCCGCCGTCTTCGGGCCCGGCATAACCGCTGCCTGATAGTCCTCGATCAGCGTCCGGCAGACCTCACCGGGCGTGAACCGGTACTCACCGACCTCGGCAATGGGCGTCAC
>JBCBXS010000155.1:0-6228 GCA_039816475.1 Pseudomonadota bacterium
CGTCCAATGCGGCGCCATCGCCAAAGTGCCATCGCCTGCGAGGCCTGACGGAGTGCTGGCGGCAGCGGCTCGGGGTTCGTCGTCGGGCTGCAACTCGGCTGCGAGGGCCGCTTCGGCGTTGAGCTCGGCGATCGTGCGGTGATGGTCAGTCCATTGCTGGCGGAGGTCTTGGACCGTGACGGCGGCAATGCATGCGATCGCGGCGACCGTCGAGGCCCGAGAGAGCTTTGCGATTGTCTTTTCCGCGGCCGCACCTCCGCGCTGCTGCGACGGCCAGGCAAGCGCCTGCAACCCGCAACTCAAAGCATCCGTTCTGCTCGCCACGTCGTCCCCCATGCCGCGTGTTCCCCTGCGACAGCCCGCGCGACCACGCCAGAGATTGCAGCGCACTGGCAAGTGCCGTGGCGCCGCATCACGCGCGAGATCGCGCGCCGTCACACGCCTGCGGTGCGGTTCGCGACTAGTTCGGACGCGGGCGGCTCAACTGTTCGCGCATGCGGTGGACGGCCGTGATCTGCACAGCACTCCGCGTCAGGAACGCCCGGCCGGTGTAGCCCCACCAGTCCCAGCACGCCTGAAGATTGATCGCGGTCGGTGCGATCTGTGGAAAGAGCACGACCAGCCGGTTTGTTGCCGCCCACTGCGCAAAGCCGGTTCGCCCGACGAAGACATCGCCGACCAGCCGGCGGGCCTGATCGCAGCCGTGGAAGGCGATGTGGATGCGGCAGCCGCCGTTCTTTCGGCAGTCGTCCGGGATGTAGGCCTTGCCTTCGCGGTCAAGGCCGTGGCGCGCAAGACCTTTCGTAAATTCGGTCTGGTCGAACGTTATGAAGCGGCCAAGGCCGATGTCGCCGCGCGGGCGCAGCGCACCATGCAGGTGTCTGAGCAGATCGCCGGCCTGGTCGTAGTCGCAGTCGACGACGAACGGCCGTCCGTTGGTGCCGCACGCAGCCCCTTCCGTTTCGGTGACAAACGCGTGGCCCGCGGCGTACCGATCGATGAAGCGGATGTTGGCATCGGCAACGCCGACGCGCCGGTAGAAGGCGGCGGCTGAGCGCACGATCGCCGGGCGGACGATTAGGTCTTTCGCACCGGCGAACAGATAGACGCGATGGCGCTTGATCGTCGCAATCGGGTCGATGTCCCCTTGCTCCGAGAGCCGTTCGGCGCGGCGGGCAAGGACGCGCGGGCTTGGGACGCCGAATGCTGCCAGTGCGTTCAGCATGCAGCCGCTGACGGCCTTCTGCAAATTGAAGGCGGCATTGCAGAAGGGGCCACCGAAGGCGCTATGCGCGCAGCCGTAGGGGCCGCCCGCGAAGATAGCTGCGCCGAAGACACAGCGGCTGTGCGCGAACTGGAATTGCCCGGCCATGTAGGCGCCGGACGAGATGCCGGAGACGGACGTTTGGTTAAGGTCGGCACCCAGTGCGGGCAACGCCACGATCGGCTCAGGTTCGCCGCTGCCGCCCGACTGCGCGTGGGCTTCTGCGATCAGGCCGACGGCCAGTGCCGCGGCGAGCGCGACCGCGATCAGCCGCGTTGGCCACGAAAACCAGAAGGTGTTTCGACGGGCGTGGAGCATGACGCGAGCCTAGCGTGCGCGGCGCGTGTCGCCCAGATTACTCCGCGATCAATCGCACGCGCGTCCGCGCCGTTCGCCCATCGGCATCAATCACTGAAATGCGCGCGAAGCCGTCGGACGGGAGCTGAAGGAATGAGCGGTATTGCGCTGCCGTCACAACGGGTCTGCCGTCGACCAGCCACGTCAGCGGCAGCGTGCCGCCTTCGGCCGTGACGGCGAGCGTTGACCGGTCCGGGATGGCTGCAATTTCAGCGCGGTCCGGTGGGAAGACGATGCGGAGCGGCGTGGCGACGAAAGCCGCGCTCTTGCTCGCTCGGTGCGTTCTCTCGAACCGGCGAAGCGGCGGCGGCAGATCGCGTGCGCTCATGCGGCGCGAGCCGGGCGGGCGGCCGGGCAGGGGCGATCGGCGCGCCGAGATCCTCTGGAACGCATCGAACAGGATCGGGGCTGCCGTCTCGCGCCCGACGAGCCCCGGCGTTGCAGTTCCGTCCGCGCGGCCAACCCAGACGCCGACCGTGTGTCGCCCGTCAAAGCCAATCGCCCAGGCATCGCGATGCCCGTAGGAGGTGCCGGTCTTGAACGCGATCCGCGCGCCGCGTGCGTTCGGCGGGGGCGGTGCGGCGCGAAGGATGCGCAGGATCTCGTAGGCCGCTTTGGGGCTCATGAGCTTCGGCGCGTCAACTGCGTCGGTCACCGTCTTGGCGTTGTCCGCATCCGACTGCAGCCAGGTGAGCGGTTGATGATCGCCCCCTTGTGCAAGAGCTGCGTACAGCGTCACGAGCGTTCGGAGATCGTACCCAAGCCCGCCGAGCGCAACAGCAAGGTCCGGCACGGTCGCATCCGGCAAGGTCGGTGCGGCGCCCAGTTCCGACAGCCGGCCGATGAGGTGTCCTGGCCCGAGCCGATCGAGCACTTTGACCGCAGGAATATTAAGCGACCCTGCAAGGGCCTCACGGATCGTGACCGTCCCTCGAAAGTCCTCGCCGAAGTTCTTCGGCCGGTAGCCGCCGAAGCGTGTCGGGACGTCGTCGATCAACGTCTCGGCATGGATCAAGCCGCGGTCCATCGCGAGCCCGTAAATAAACGGCTTCAGGGTTGAGCCCGGCGACCGGCTGGCGCGGCTCATGTCGATGGCGCCAAGCCGGCTAACACTGTGCAATCCCGGCGAGCCGACGATCGCGGTGAATGTGCCGCTGCGATGATCGGCGGCGACAATGGCAACAGACATACGCGCGCCGAGCGTTTTTGCACGGTCGCGGGCTAGCCGCTCGAGACGCGCCTGCGTCGCGCGTTTGAGTGTCAGGCGGTGGGTTTGCGTGTTTGGTGCGCGGGTTCGCGCTTCGTCGGCGACGTGCGGTGCGAACTGCGGGAACGGCTTGCGCGTCGCAGGTACACGCGCACGGCGGGCTTTTGCGGCTTCCGGGGCCGAGATCACACCACGGGCAGCGGCGATTGCCAGCACGTGATCGCGGGCTTTCCGCGCCGCCGACGGATGCCGGTCCAGCCGTCGCCGTTCCGGTGACTGCGGCAGGGCCACCAGGAGAGCGGCCTCCGCGATGGTCAGGCGCTTCGGCTCCTTGCCGAAGTACGACAGGCTGGCGGCGCGAACGCCTTCGAGGTTGCCGCCGTAGGGCGCGAGGCGGAGGTAGATGTTGAGGATCGCCTGCTTCGAAAGCACGCGTTCAAGCTGCACTGCGTGGACCATCTGGCGAAGCTTGCCCGGAAGCGTGCGCTCGTGCTTCCGCGCGATGAGGCGTGCGACCTGCATCGTCAGTGTCGACGCGCCAGAGACGAGGCGCCGATGGAGGGCTGCTTGCAGCGATGCGCGCACGACCGCCCGGTAGTCGATGCCGCTATGTGCGAAGAAGCGACGGTCCTCGAATGCGAGGAGCATTCGCACGAACCGGGGATCGACGTCGCTCGTCTGCACGGGCAAACGCCATCGTCCGTCGGGCGCAGTGTAGGCTCTGAGCAGCCGGCCATCGCGGTCGACGACCGTCGGCGACATCTGTGCAATCGACGTCAAGTCGAGCGGTGGACGCGTTCTCACCGCCCACTCGAAAGCGGCTAGTGCCAATACGCCGACGGCCAGGACAACAAGTAGGGAGACGGCGGCGAGGCGCCGTCTCCCCTGGCTGAGCCGCGGTTGCGACTGAGGGACGTGGGGGGCAACAGACATCGCCCTACTCCGCCGCAGTCACGGTCAGCCGACCGGCCGCGGTGCGCGCGTGGCGCTCGGGCCGATACATGTCTTCGATAGTCGCTGCCGGATGCACGTACGTTCCTGGCCGCACGGCGCGGACGACGTAGGCGACCTGAAGCGGTGCCAACGTGTCTCCGGTTTTGCTGACGCGGAAGAGATCGAAGGCTGCCACGAGGCGATCATCGCGGAACTCGGTGTGCTCCGGCTTGATCGCAGTCTTCAGCCACGGCAGCGCTTTGATCTGCCCGCCTTCGACGAGGCGCGGGTTCTCGATCTCGAAGCCAGCGGGCAGGCGATCGACCAGAATCAGGCGACCAGTGCGCTCGTCGGGGCGCACGCTCAGGACGACTACCATCCGCGTGTTCTGGCGCACGGACGACGTGCCACCCGCGCCGCTCTCAAGTGACACCGGCTTTCCATCGAGCGCGTAGAACGCACGCTCGATCCCGAAGCCCTTCGACGTCGCGGGCTGCGGCTTGAGGCCCGCCCCGACAGCGGTCAGCAAGACTTCGGTCGCATCTCCGTCGTTGCGGATCGTCAGAGGTGCGGTGCTCTGATCTGCCCCGGGCATGCTGACGGCGATCGGACCTGAGTGCGCCTTGCCCGCGATGGTGAAGCGGAGGTTGCCGCCGCTTTCCTCGATGGCGCGTGCTGCGAGAACGGCTGCGACCTGCTCCTGCGTCGAGAGAACCGAACGCGCGCCCATCGCCTGTTCGAGCCAGGCCCTTGCCGGCGCGACGGAGCCCAACACATCCGCATCTCCTGCGAGCGCCACGACGGTTGCCGCATCGCTGATGGGGCTGCCGAAGTCCTGACGCGCCGTCGGTTGTGGGCGGGCTTTGAAGGCGCCTGCTGCCGTTGCGAACACGCGCTCGGCGGTTGCCGTGTCGCCGATCATCGCGAGTGCCGCAGCAACGCGGGCCTTCGACGCCGGTGACTTGAACGCGGCGAGTTTCGTCTCAGCGTAGTAGCGTAACGTCCCGCTCGACGCGCGTCCGTTGCGGGCCAACGCATAGAGCGCGTAGGCGAGGTCGGCACCGTCGCCGCGGACCTCCTGGGTGTAGTTCACGAAGTTCGCGAGCCGGTCGAGAGCCTGCGAGAACGCGCGTTCCGGCACCGGCTGACCGGCATCCCTCGCACGCGACAGGAAGTCAGCCGCATACGCCGTCAGCCAGATGTCATCGCTGAACGGCGACCAGAGGCCGAAGGCGCCCGACGACGATTGCCGCGCGAGCACGCGCGTGACCGCGTCGCCGATCCGCTTGGCGAGCGCCGGATCGTGCGCGCCGCCCGACGACTTCGAAAGCCCGTTCGCATACAGCAGGGGCAGCGCCCGCGAAATCGTCTGCTCCGTGCAACCGTACGGATACCGATCGAGCGAGGCGAGCAGGCCTGGCACATCGAAGCGTGCGCTTGGCCCGGCACTGATCCCGATCCGACTGCCCGTCGCGATCAGCCCGCTGGTCAGCTGTTCCGGAAGGGTGAGCGTTTCGCCCGACTTCAGCGTTTGCGTGACGGTGCGACGGACGTCGGCTGCCGCAGGCTTCACGTCAAGTGTCAGGTCGCGCGCGACGGTCATCGGCGCTTCGTCCAGCGTACCTGTGATGGTCACAGTGACGGTGTGCAGGCCGATGTCTTGCGGCGCGAAGGGCACAGTCACTGTCCGGCGCTCGCCACGCTTCAAGCCAACGGTCCGGGTTGCCAAGTCGCGCACCGGCGCGCCGTCGCGGGCACTGCGCAGCGTGACCGCGAAGTCCTGCGCATTCGCTTCCACGTTGTGCAGATCGATACTGAGCTGCGTCTTGTCGCCAATCGTCAGGAAGCGCGGTGCACCAAGTGTCAGCGCAACGGGATCGCGGACGATGAGGTCGCGCGTACCGTGGCCGATCTGCTGCTTGTTCCAGACGACGGCCATCAGACGCACGGCGCCATTGAATTGCGGCAGCTGGAACGTTGTCTCAGCCTTGCCGCCCGGGCCGACTTTGATGATGCCGGAGAACAGCGCGACGGTCCGCTCAAGCGGCGGAGGTCCGCTCATCTGCATCCCGCCGTCGGCATCGCCGCCGCTCTTCAGAGTACCGGCGTTTGCAGACATGCCGTCGATCAGGCGCCCGTAGAGATCGCGGATTTCGGCGCCGAGCTTCGTTTGAGCATGCAGCACGGATGCTGGATCCGGTTCCTGAAAGCCCGTCAGATTGAGGATGCCGACATCGACGGCTGCAACCGTGACATGCGCGCTAGCGCCGTCAGCGAGGCCTTGGACAGTGAGCGGCAGGCGGACTTCAGAGCCCGAGCGCACCTTCTCTGCGCCGCCGATCTCGACTGTGAGCTTGCGCTCCTCGGCGGCCCGCTTGATCCAGACGAGACCGAGCGCGCGGGCTGGCATGCGCTTCTGCTTGGTGTCTATCGGACGGTGCAGCATGACGGTCGCGTAGGCGCCGAC
>JBCBXS010000156.1:0-6186 GCA_039816475.1 Pseudomonadota bacterium
CGACTGTGCTGTTCGGCATCATGTTGATCTTCATCTCCTACTTCCTTTGGCAGATGTGGCGCGATGAGCAGGAGGCCCGCTGATGTTTCCAGCCCCGATCGAACGCGCCAGCCCCGCCTCGCAGATCGCCTACAAGGTGGTCTTGCCGATTGCATTGTTCATCTGGCTGTTGCCGCTGCTCGCGATCTTCGTCACATCGATAAGGCCGGGCGGCGATATCAACGCGGGTAACGTCTTCGGCTGGCCATCCGAGTTTCGCCTGATCGAGAACTACACGGCCGTGTTCCGCGAGTCGCAGGCGGTGCAGTACTTCATCAACTCGCTGTTGATTACGGTGCCGACCGTGATCCTGGCTGTCTCGCTCGCGTGCCTCGCGGGCTATGCGCTGTCGATCTACCGCTTCCGCTGGTCGCTGCCGCTGTTCTTCATTTTCATCGCGGGCAACTTCGTCCCGTTCCAGATCCTAATGGTGCCGGTGCGCCAGATGTCGGTCGATACCGGGCTCTATAATACTGTGACGGGGCTGGTGTTGTTTCATGCCGCGTTCCAGACCGGGTTCTGCACGCTGTTCATGCGCAACTTCATCAAGGCGTTGCCGCATGAGTTGATCGAAAGCGCGCGGATCGAGGGCGTCAGCGAGTTCAAGATCTTCTGGTACCTGATCCTGCCCTTGGTTCGCCCCGCGATTGCAGCGCTCTCGGTGCTCATCTTCACGTTCGTCTGGAACGATTATTTCTGGGCGACGGTCCTGACAAACGGCGAAGCGTCGAAGCCGATTACCGCCGGCGTAAAGGCGCTGAACGGACAGTTCATCGCGCGCTGGCATCTGGTCTCAGCCGCATCGCTCCTTGCAGCCGTGCCACCGGTCCTCATGTTCTTCCTCATGCAGAAGCACTTCATCGCCGGGCTGACGCTCGGGGCAACCAAGGGCTGACGCGATGGCCGAGCTGGCAACGCACCGCCTCGATGCCGGCGATGCGACGTTGGTGTTTGCCTGGACGGATGGGCCGCCGTCGGTTGCCTACTTCGGCCGGTCACTCGCGCGCGATACCGATCTCGACACGCTGGTGCGTTCGCGCGCGCAGCCGTTGGGCCTCGGCACGCTCGATGTCGTGCCAGGCGTTGCGCTGATCCCGGAGGCCGCGCGCGGGTTCACCGGGTATCCGGGCCTCATCGCGCACCGGCCCGATGCGGAAGCGGGCGCGTGGGATGGTCGGTTTGCGTTCGAGGGCGCCCGGCTGGACGATAACGCGATCGCGTTCATGTGCGCCGACCAGAACCGCGGGCTCTCCGTCGAGATCAGCTGCACGCTCTGTCCGGTCTCAGCCGTCGCCGTTTTCGCGACCACTCTGACGAACGCCGACGACACCGACGTCATCGTCGACTGGTTGAGTGCGCCGGTTATGAACGTGCCGCCGCATCTCTCACAGCAGATGCGCTTCAACGGTCGGTGGTGCGCTGAGTTCGAGATTGAACGGCGCGATATCCCGCTCGGCATCTCTTCGACCGAGAACCGGCGTGGCCGCACAAGCCATGAGTCGTTCCCGGGCCTCGTCTGTCTCGAGGCGTCGGCGACCGAGGATCAGGGCACGTGCCTCGGACTGCATCTCGGGTGGAGCGGCAATCACCGCGTCGTCCTCGAGCGAAAGTCGTTCGGGCTGACGCAGGCTCAACTGGGGCTGCTCCCACTCGCCGGCGAATTGCGATTGCGACCAGGCGAGAGCATCGCGACGCCCGAACTCTACGCGGCCATGTCCGACCGGGGTCTCAACGGCGTAAGCCAGGCGTTCCACGCCTACATCCGCGCGAACGTTATCCGGTGGCCGGCGCCTGAAACGCCGAGGCCGGTGACCGCGAACACGTGGGAGGCGCTGTACTTCGATCATGATCTTGATCGTCTGAAGGGCCTCGCCGATGCCGCAGCGGCCATCGGCGTCGAGCGTTTTGTCCTCGACGATGGCTGGTTCAAAGGCCGGTCAGATGATACGCGCGCACTCGGCGACTGGACGCCAGACCCCGAGACCTATCCCGACGGCCTGCACCCGATTGTTGATTTCGTGGTCGACGCGAAAGGCATGCAGTTCGGTCTCTGGGTCGAGCCCGAGATGGTCAATGCTGACAGCGAACTTTATCGCGCGCATCCCGATTGGGCATTGAAGCTCGGTGCCTATCCGCACGTGCTCGGCCGCAACCAGATGGTGCTCGATCTGACGAACGACGAGGTGAGCCGGTATCTGTTTGAGCGTCTGTCCGATCTGCTGGCCACTTACCGGATCAGTTATCTGAAATGGGATATGAACCGCGATCTGGTGCTTGCCGGTGACCAGAAACGACGGCCGGCCGGAAGTCGTCAGACGCGCGCGCTTTACAGCCTGATTGATCGCGTCCGATCCGCGTTCCCGCACGTCGAGATCGAAAGCTGCGCGTCAGGCGGCGCGCGCGTGGACTTCGAGATCCTGAAGCGCGCACACCGGTTCTGGCCATCGGATTCAAACGACCCCGTCGAGCGGGCGCGAATCCAGGCGGGCTTCTCGCATTTCTTTCCGCCTGAGGTGATGGGCAGCCATATCGGACCGACGTGGTCGCATACGTCGGGTCGAGGCTGCACGCCGGAGTTTCGCGCGCTGACCGCGGGGGCCGGGCACTTCGGCTTCGAGTGTGACCTCGCGACGATCAGCGAGGAAGACCGCGCGGTCTTTGCCGCAGCCGTCGCGCGCTACAAGGCGGATCGGGACATCTGGCATAGTGGCCGGATCTGGCGGCTGACAACGGGCGATCCGGACCTCATCGCGACAGCTGCGAGTTCCACCGATCAACGCCGGGTCCGCGTGTTTGCCCTTCAGATCGATCGCGCGCGTTCGGTCGCGCCGGTGCCGCTGCGCATTCCGGGCCTCGATCCAGCCGCAACCTATCGCGTGCGACTGACAAGCGGCCCGCCGCCAGAGCGGTCCGGTACGCGGCGGTTCGAAAATCCGCTGAGTGGCGACGGCTTCGAGACGACGGGCGAGGTGCTTGCGCGCGCCGGCGTTCAGTTGCCCGTGCTCTACGCGCAGTCGGGTGTGGCGCTTGCCATCGATGCGGTCACAGAAAGCGCGTGACCGTGCTCCGTTTTCGCCGCCGACGTTTCACGAAGCTGTTGGGTAGCGCGCCAGCCATCCTCGCGGTACGTCGGCAGGAGGTTCGGCGTGGTCTGACAAGGCGTGGTGTGATGATTGACGGTTTTGACTGGCGCGGACTTGGCGCGAGGGTGTTCGGTGCGGCTGCTGTCCTGGCTGCAAGTCTCACTTTCTCAACGTTCGACGCGGCAACAACGTCAGCGCGCGCGTGCGGTGTCGAGACCGACTGCAAGATCGGCGACCGCTGGTACCGCATCCGAATGCCGTCCGGCCACGACGGCACATCAAAGGTCGGCGCGATCTTCTTCATGCACGGCTGGCGCGGAAGCCCGGTCGGCGTCATGGGCAACAGGAAGCTTGCGAAGGCGATCGATGAGCTCGGCGTTGCGCTCGTCGCGCCGAAGTCGCTGAACGTCGACTGGGACATCCCGAACAGCCCTCGGCCCGGCAGCAATGTCGAACTCGCGTTCTTCGATCGCCTGATCGACGACGTATCCAAGCGCTTTGCCATTGACCGGAAGCGGCTTCTCGCGACCGGTTTCTCGGCAGGCGGGATGATGGTCTGGAACCTGATCTGTCATCGGAGCCAGTCGTTCCAGGCGTTCGTGCCGCTGGCCGGCACGTTCTGGCGGCCCGTGCCCGATGCCTGCGATACGCCGCCGGCCAACGTCGTCCACGTACACGGCACCACGGATAAGATGGTCCCACTCACCGGCCGGCCGATCGGCAACCGCGCGCATCAGGGCGATGTCTTCAAGGCGCTGGCGCTCTACCGGCGTCACGGCGCGTTCGGTGAGGCGACCGAAGTAAGCGACCGCGACTTGACGTGCGACCGGGCCCGCAACGGTGCCGGCCTGATCCTGTCGTTCTGCCGTCATTCGGGCGGCCATTGGTACCGCCCGCACCACATCACCCGCGTCTGGCGGCTGATGGAAAAACAGGGCGCGCTTTAGCGTCGATGGCGTCAGCGCGCCCTTCGCTTCAGCTCATGAACTGGCCGCCGTTGGCCGAGAGCGTCGAGCCGGTGATGAAGCCTGCGTCGTCTGACGCAAGGAAGGCGACACAGCGGGCGATCTCTTCTGGCTCGCCAAGGCGGCCGACCGGGATCTGCGGGATGATGTTCTTCTCAAGCACGGCTGGATCAATGGCGCGGACCATTTCCGTGCCGATGTACCCCGGACAGATCGCGTTGACGGTGATGCCCTTGAACGCGTTTTCCTGCGCCAGCGCCTTAGTGAACCCGATATCGCCGGCCTTCGCCGCTGAATAGTTCGACTGACCCATCTGGCCCTTTTGGCCGTTGATCGACGAGATGTTGACGATCCGACCATAGCCGCGCGAGCGCATGCCTTCGATGACCTGGCGCGTGACGTTGAACAGCGAGTTCAGGTTCGTATTGATGACCGCGTTCCACTGCTCGGCGGTCATGCGGTGGAACATGCCGTCGCGCGTTATTCCAGCGTTGTTCACCAAGACGTCCACCGGCCCGAGATCGGCCTCGATCTGCTTCATGCCCTTCTCGCAGGATTCAAAATCACCAACGTCGAACTTGAAAACCGGAATGCCGGTCTCGGCGGTGAAGGCTGCTGCGGCCTCGTCATTTCCGCCGTAGGTGGCGGCAACGCGAAACCCCTTCGCCTTCAATTTTTTCGAGACCGCCGCGCCAATCCCGCGCGTTCCACCGGTAACGACTGCAACCCTCGCCATGTGCTGTTTCCTTGTAGGCTGTTCCCTGGCAGCGGGGCCGTAGAGCTAGCCCCGCCTTTAGTGTTTCAAGCGTTCGACAGCGTCACCGGCGCGCCTGCGCGAGATGCACGGGATCGCACCGTCGCAAGCGGCGACACTAGTCGCGCTGTACGCAGAGGGCGACGCCCATGCCACCGCCGATGCAGAGCGTTGCGAGGCCCTTCTTTGCGTCACGCCGCTGCATTTCAAAGAGCAGTGTGTTGAGCACACGCGCGCCCGACGCGCCGATCGGATGCCCGATTGCAATTGCGCCGCCGTTGACGTTGACGTTGTCGGTATTCCAGCCGAGGCCCTTATTGACCGCGCAAGCCTGCGCCGCGAAGGCTTCGTTCGCCTCGATAAGGTCAAGGTCGTCGACCGACCAGCCGGCTTTCTCAAGCGCCTTCTTGGATGACGGGATCGGGCCCGTTCCCATGATCGACGGATCAACGCCGGCGTGTGCCCACGACACGATGCGCGCCATCGGAGCGATGCCGCGCTTGTCGGCTTCTGCAGCGGACATCAGAACTACGGCTGCCGCACCGTCGTTGATGCCGGACGCGTTCCCGGCGGTCACTGTGCCGTCCTTCTGGAACGCAGGGCGCAGCTTCTGCATGCCTTCGAGCGTCGCGCCGGCACGGATGTATTCGTCTTCCTCGACGACGACATCACCCTTGCGGGTCTTAATCGTCACCGGCGTGATCTCGTCTTTAAACTTACCGGACTTCTGCGCGGCTTCCGCTTTGTTCTGCGAGGCCACCGCGAACTGGTCCTGCTCCTCGCGCGTGATCTGCCATTGGCGCGCGACGTTCTCAGCCGTCGTACCCATGTGATAGCCGTTGAAGGCGTCCCAGAGGCCGTCTTTGATCATCGTGTCGATGAACTGGACGTCGCCCATTTTCGCGCCGGAACGAAGATGCTGGCAGTGCGGCGCCTGGCTCATGCTTTCCTGGCCGCCGGCGACGACGACCTGGGAGTCGCCAAGCTGGATCTGCTGAGCGCCGAGCGCCACGGCCCGAAGACCAGAGCCGCACAGCTGGTTCATGTTCCAGGCCGGCGCGTCGACGGGGATGTCGGCATTGATCGAGGCCTGGCGTGCCGGGTTCTGGCCCTGACCTGCCGTCAGGATTTGGCCCATGATAACTTCGTTGACGTCGCCGCCGTCGATGCCTGCGCGCTTCATGGCGGCGGCGATAGCGGTGCTGCCGAGGTCGTGCGCCGGGACCGTTGACAGGGTCCCGTTGAAGGAGCCCACAGGGGTTCGGGCCGCGCCGGCGATGACGACGCTGGTGTCGGCTGCACTCATAAACTCTCTCCTTGGAAGTGGTCCGGGCGGGCGGCCCCG
>JBCBXS010000157.1:0-6173 GCA_039816475.1 Pseudomonadota bacterium
TTCGCCGGACGCACCGATCTCGGTGTTTAGTTCGCAGTAAGTACCGTGGCTGCTTCGGCCACGTTGACTGACCGACCATTCAAAGCGCCGTCCGATTCCGGGTGGCGCTTTGTCGTTTTGCCGGCCGTCGCAACCGCGCCGTGAAATCAGAGTCCGTCCGCGTCGGTCCGAGAGTGCAGCCTCGGCTTTTGAGGTAGGCGACCGGCCCGGCAGAGTTCCAGCGTCGACCACCCCTCGTAGCGATTGTGCCGGACAACGTGCGCGCCGGCTGACCGATAAGCCGCGATAACGGCGGCTGATTGCGGGATTAGGATGCCGGACAGGATGATGCGGCCGCCGATCGCCGTCGTGCGCACCACGTCACCGGCCATCGCGATAAGCGGCTCCGCCAGGATGTTGGCAATCACCAGATTGAAGCGTTCGGGGAGCTCGCGATGCGTACCGTCGCTCATCCGGACGGTGACCCGGTTGCCGCATCGGTTTGCGGTGATGTTCTGAGCTGCCACCCGCACGGCATCGTCGTCGATGTCGACGGCGGTCACGTCCGCCTTCGGCCAGGCGCGGGCGGCTGCGATCGCGAGCACGCCGCTGCCGGTGCCGAGATCGAGGATGCGCGAGGGCGACTGGCGCGCTGCGGCTTGCGACAGTGCGATCAGGCAGCCGTAGGTCGTCGCATGATGCGCTGTCCCGAATGCTTCCCCAGCGTCGATCTCAATGCTGTTCGGGCCCTGAGGGACGCGGCCGCGATCGTGCGACCCATGCACGGTAAATCGCCCGGCTTCGACGGGGGGCAAAGCGCTCTGCGAGATCGCAACCCAGTTCTGGTCTTCGACATCCGACCAGTCTGCGCTGAAGATCTCAGCGGCCGTCGGCGCAACGCGGCCTCCGTCCGGCGCCTCATCGCGCAGGGTGGTGACAGCATCGCTCAGTTTCGCTTCGTCATCTGGGGCGTCGTCATGCTCGAAGTAGGCGTCGATCTGCCAGCCGTCGCCCACCTCGAAGATGCTGACCGCCGTCGGCGAAGGTACGGCCAGTTCCTCCAGGAAAGCTGCGATCCGGAAAGCGTCTGACCGCGCGCGTTCGCGGACCGTGAACCGTCGCGCCATTATTGCGCCGCGTCGGGCATCCGCGCCGGGCCAACATCGGCGGGCGGTCCGTAGCGCGCGCCACCGGCGCGACCAACGAACTCCGTGCCCTCATGCATCGCGACATCCGGGAGATTGTCGAGGATGACGTCCCACTTACCGTCGATATGTTCGGCGGCCTGCTCCGGCGGCATGGCATACAGCATGCCCGCGTCATCCATCGTCACGAGACCGTCGGCGAGCAATCGATCCAGCGCATCCTCAACATCGAAATCGACTTCGACGCCGAACGTCGCCTTCAGATACTGCTCAATCGCGCGGTCGACGTCCGGCAGATCAGACCGGTGCACCGTCTCCTTGCAAAGGACGCTGTAGAGCAGGATCTCTTCCTTCACGTCCTCTTCCGCTGCGTTGTCGCCGAGCAGGAACAGCACGCCGCGGTTGTCTGCGAGCGCGTGGAAATAAAGGTTCTGCGCCATCACCACCATGTACTTGCGGTGCTGGTTGAAGGCACCCATCACCTGCCGCACGGCGACGCCGCCGAGCCCCATGATCGCCAGCGCCGCCGGGATCGGGTTTGAGGCAATCAGTGCGATCTTGCCGGCTGATCCCAGGAGGCCTGCACCGACACCGGCACCGCCCGTCACGCCAAGCTTCAGCTTGTCCATCAGCCGGAACTTCACGCGGGTGTTCGGGAAGATCATCTCAATGTCGGCCCGCGGCATGTCGCGGAACATCTTCATGTAGATGTTGTCCGAGGTGACGCCTTCGGGGACCGAGCGCCGCAAGCGCTCGACGTATTTCGTCGCCTGTTTCCGGCCGATTTTCTTCTGGCGCATCACCTCTTCGATGCGCTTTTCGGTCGGCTTCAGTTTGAACAGAATGAAGAGGCGCTGATAGACTGGCACCTTGATCTCGGTCTTGCGATAGAAGCGCCGCAACGTGCGCTGCTGATCCTTCCGCGTCGACGCCCCGCGATAGAAGACGAGCAACTCCTCGAACGCATCGAGGTCGACGTGGAAATCGAGCCCGTAGTGCGTCTCCGTCGTCATGATGATTTCGACGTCGGTGGGTTTGACGCGCACGAAGTTCGCCTGCGTCAGCATGTGCTCCATATGCGAGACGAGGCGCTTCTGCATCTTGAAGCGCTCGAGCTCGGTGTACTGGCGCGTCTGGAGCAGATCGGTGTCCGGGTTGAACGGCTCGTAGTCCTGCTCAATCCCCATGTTCGAGGCGGCGTAACTCTGCTTCCGCCAGTAGGCGAGGTACTGGAAGAACTTCGTTGCCTGCCGTGCTTCGCCCGGTTGCCACGCCTGCGGTTTCGTCAGGCGGTCGACGAGCGCCATCCGCGTCACGGGCAGGAACGTCTCGCGCTTGCGCTTCTCGTCGGGCGGCAGGATATCCTGCGCCGGCAGTTTTTCGGCACTGTCTGCGTTCGCCGCGACGGACTTTGATTGCGGCCGTGGGGCCGCAACCTTGTCCCGGTCAATTACTGAGGCCATCCCACTCAAACCCCTCACACACGCGCTGTCTCAGTTTGACCGCGCCGCGTCGCCACCGATTGCGGGTGGGTCACCCGCGCCTCCCCAAGGTCGCGCAGCCTGTCACCCGAGCCCGGACCCGATGCCAGCGCACCGGGTCGTCCTGGGATCAGAAGCTCAAGCCATCGCCGGCGATTTTTACCGGCCCGCCGCCGCGCGAGTCGAGGTCTTGCAGCAGCCTGTCGTCGCATTCGGGCGGGGACGTGGCGTCGGCTGATCGATTTCCCAAAGCTGGCGCGGATCTTGCGGAGCAATTGCGCTGTCGGTTCAGGCGGTTACGGTACTTCTCAAGAGGGCCTCGAAGTTCCGAGCCACGGCGGCACCTGGGGACGGAAACGAGGGAGCCGGCGTCCCGCGCCCGGCCATTGGCAGCTATGGACGGCAACGACGACCTCTCGACCATTTCCGAAGCGGAAGCCCGTCTGCAAACCGCGATGGCGCACGGCGGCGTTGCCGACCTGGCCGGCGGTGTGGTGCGTGGTGAAGTCCTCCGCGCGCTGCTGATTGCGGCACGGTCGTCTGCACCCGTTCGGTTGCGCCGGGCCGTCGTTGACGGTCCGCTCGATCTTGCCGATTGCAGGCTGCAGCCGTCGCTCGCCTTTGCGCACGTCACATTCAAGGGCGGCGTCATCTTCTCGCGAAGCCGCGCGTTCGGCCTTGCTTTCGAAGATTGCAAACTGGACGGACCGTTGTCGGCGGACGGCGCCCGGTTCGACGGGCCGGTCCGGCTGATATCTACAATCGTCGCTCAGACGGTGACGCTCGACGGCGCGCGCGTGGCCGGCGATGTCGTCTGTGATGCCGCGACGCTTTCGGGCGTGCCCTCCGCACTCTCATTTACCGAAGCCGAAGTTGCCGGAAGCATGCTGCTGGACCGGTCCCGGATCGAAGGCGGCGTGATCGGCACCGGTGCGAGGGTCGCCGGCAATCTGTACGTCCGCCGCGTCCGCGTGACCGGCGCGCACGGTGAAGCAGATCTCTCACGGATCGCAGTCGGCGGCGAGATCAGCGGAGAGAAGAGCCACTTCGAACGCGGCATAACGCTGACGTCGGCGGAGGTTGCAGGCGGCTGCGATCTCGCGCGTGTTTCGATCAAGGCGGGTGGTGTTGCTGCGTCGGGCGTGTCGTGCGGTCAGACGTTCAACGTCACCGGTGCGATGATCTTCGGCGCTGTCGATCTTGCCGAAGCGCGTATCGGGCAGCATCTGCTCGGCGACGACATCGAGGTCGAAGGCGGCGATGCGGGGATCGACGTAGCCGGTGTCCGCGTCGGCCGGCGCATCAGCTTTGAGCGCGCCCGTGTTGTCGGCTCGTTTCGACTGACGGGCGCTGAAGCGGGTGGAGACGTTTCGCTGTCTGACGCCAAGATCTTCGGCAGCGATCACGCGATCGAAGCGGAAGCCCTGCGTATCGGCGGAAAGTTTGCCTGCCGGGCGGCGGTCATTGTCGGGCCCTGTGACCTATCGAGTCTCTCCGCGCGGTCTCTGGTCTTCGACGGTGCGACGATCAAGGTCGAAAGTGGCCCGGCGCTGACGCTCGCGAACGCAACCATCGCCGGCGATGTCGCCTGCGGACAGGGCTTCGAGACCATCGGCGCAGTGACGCTGCAGGGTGCAGAGATCGGCGGATTGCTCTCGTTTCATGAGAGCCGACTAAAGAGCGCGGCGATCGCCCGCGGGGTGACGGACCGGTCCTCGGCGCGGACCGGCGCCGGTCTCGGCACGATCGTCGAGACATCGGCCCATGTGAGTGCCTACGACGCATATGCGCTCGATCTGGCACATGCGCGCATCGGCTGGCTGCGCATGCCGGCCGAGGCCGACCGCCGCCCGCGCGGGGTCGTCGATCTCTCCCACGCGTACGCAGCGATCTTCGAGGACTTCGCAGAGACCTGGCCGAAGGTCGATGCGCGCAGCTTGCGCGTCGACGGCACCGATATCGATCATTTGCGCCTCGATGGGTTTCGCTACGACCGGCTCGTGAACCCGAACGGGGTCCCGCCGGGGCCTGCACAAGCGCGGTACGATCATCCGCCTTCCGTCGCGGCGCAACGCATCGACTGGCTGGATGGGCAGACAAAGGACGCAGCGCGCCGCAACCCGATTGCCGGGCCGTGGCTGCAACTGGCGTCCTGCGTCGAAGATCAGGGCTATGCCGGCGACGGGAACGCCGTCCGCCTTGTCCACAAACGCCGCGCAAGTCGGGCCGAAGGTGTGCCGCCGATGCGTCGCGCTCTGTCGTGGCTTGCCGATGTCACCTCGCACTTCGGGACATCGCCGCTGCGGCCTCTGACGCTCCTCGCCGGTTGGGTGATTGTGGCCGCGATTGTCTGGGCGTCGGCGGCCTCGCTCTGCAGCGAGCAGGGCTGCGGCGATGAGACGATCCTCGTGAAGACGGCGGCGGGCCATTTCACCGAGACCGGCCGCGGGCGCGGGTACCCGGATTTCCATCCGCTCGCCTACGCGCTCGACACGTCCGTGCCTGTGCTCGACCTCGGCTACGCAGGCGCGTGGCGGGCGAACGAACGCTTCGGCCCCCTGACGACACTCTCGCTGCCCGATCCCGCAGCCGTCATCGATCTGTTGAGCGCCGGTGAACCCCCGACACTCCTGATGCCCGTCGACATCACGATCGGCGCTTTGCTGTACGCCTTCCGGGTGCTGAGCGCGTTCGTCGGCGCGCTGCTGCTGCTTGCCTTCGTCATCTCGCTTGGCGTTTTGAGGCCCGCGCGCAGCTGATCCGAATGCGGTCTTTAACCCTGTCCCGGTCTTGCCGAATGCTCCGCAAAAGGAGCGTCCCCGATTTATCGTGGATCGTGAAAACCGTACGCGTGCGGACGTTGAAAATCCGGGTTTCAGCCACAGTCGTGCCGTTGTTGGCTTCGAACAGTAATCACACTTCGCGACGATTTCTCGATCTGGGGGCATGAGTGCGTCGGTGTTCGAAGGCAGTGCTGGCAGCGTTTTGCGCGCTGGCTTGGGCGGCAGCGCTGAGCGCGGTGCCGGCTCAGGCTGAGCGCGTCGTCATGCCGTTCAGCTGCTCCATCAAAAACGGATCATTGCGCGTGCGGCCGTCGCCGCCGCGGTTTTACGACATCGTCGGCGAACGCCATGAACGCGGCTTCCGCGCGTGCGCGACGCAGACGTCCTGCAAACATCTCAGGCTCCATGCGTTCCGGCTCGCCTGCGATGGCGGCGAAGCGGAATGGCAGGACGTGGCAGCCGTCGGGACGGCATTGCTCGGCGGGGGTGCCCGCGTTCGAAAAGAGCGATTGCGCGTGCAGTTTCGCGGTCGGCTGAGGCCGTGGCCGGAAGCGCCCTGTCTGCGCGGGGACTGGCCCCATCGCGGCGCGCCGCTTTCGGAGGCGCGATCGCCGTTCCCCGATGTTGGTTGCGAGGCGGTCGGTGTGTTTGCCCCGCGCCGCCGCGCGATCGTGCTGCCCCGAGGCTACGCGTTTCTGAGCGAACTTGGCGCACGCATTCTCCCGAAGCCCCTGTTCCGGTTGGGGGCAGGGTCGATCGCGCTGCCGCAGCCGAAGTCCGGTGCG
>JBCBXS010000158.1:0-6166 GCA_039816475.1 Pseudomonadota bacterium
CGAGTTCAGCAGGAAGTCGTTGCTGTCGTAATTCGCACCTGCGTAGAGCTGCAGACCCGGCAGCAACTCAAGCAGCGCTGCGTCGGCTTCCTTCATGTTGATGCGCTTGCGATAGGCGACATCGCGCAACTCAGAGCGCTTGTTCATCGCCGTCCAAATCATGTCGTTGACCCGACCTGGAAGCGCGAGACCCCGGCCGTCGAGGCGCGGATACTTCAGGTGGAAGTGCCTGCCGGGCTTGACGTTCATCAGCGCTGCGAGCTGCGTTTTCGCAACCGAAAGATCGCGGCGAAGCTCCTGGATCGTCCGCTTGATAGTGACGAGCTCACGCTCGTAGGTAAGCGCCGTGACGGGCGAAGTCTCTTCTTCCGTCGACAGCTTGCGCGTGTTTGCGAGCGCGCGACGCGTCCGCGCCTCGAGCCGCGACATGCGTGCAACCAGACGCTCGGCGGTCACCGCGCGCCAGAAGGCTGTACGGACATCCTCGACGATCCGCGCGACAACCTTGCGGCGCGCTTCCTCGGCGATCAGGACTTTGTCGGCGGCCTGATGCGCGCGGACATACGAGAGGCCGAAGTCGAGCACGTGCCATGTGAACTCGATGTCGGCGGTCCGCCGCTGGCGCTCTTGCGACGTGTTAAAATTCTGGAAAGCGCCAGGCGCGCCGAGCTGACCGCCGACAACCTGACGGCTGGTGCTTGCCGCGAAGTTGTCCCGTCGCGCGAACTCGCTGTTCGCCACCAGGTCCGGCAGCATTTCGAAGTGCGCGACACGCAGTTCCTTCGAGCGAAGCCGGCGTTGGAACAGTTCAACGCGATGGTCGAGGTTGTACTTGAGCGCCCGCGCGATCGCCTCGTAGAGCCCGATGCGCCCGTGGATCGGCTCCTGGTCGGCCGTCACCTGTGCGAGGTTAAGCTCAGCGTTTTCTGCAAGTTGGATGTCGTCGAGCGCTGTTGGAGTTATCGCACAGCCGCCGAGCACGACGGCTGCCGCAACAAGCGACAATTTCGAAGAATATGCACGTTTCATTGGTCTGCCCCAAACCGCTGACCCGGGCTGCAAAGCCAGGATCAATGTCACTGAACCCGGAACACCGGGAGTGTTCAGGACGCGGAACGAGGACTGAACGCGACTGAGGGTCCGCACAAGCGAACCTACGAAAATGCACAATATGGGAGATTCCAGACGCGACCAGTCGTAATGCGCGATATTCGCACTTTCGGCCGCGGAGGCGATCGTGATGATGCGAACAAGTCGCGTTCCTTCGAAGAAGCCTGCAACTCCCAATTAGGGATCAGGGAGCGGCCGGGGCCTCGAAGTTGCATCGGCGAACTTGTGTCATCCGCAGCCAGCCCATACCGCTGCTTGGCGTGCGGCCGGGTGAACGGAATTTGGCCGTGACCGATTGAGGGAATATCGCGTGCAGAAGCAGCATCAGACCGGCGCGGGGAAGTGCGCGCTTATCACTGGCGTCACCGGGCAGGATGGCGCCTACCTGGCGCGGCTCCTTCTCGAGAAAGGCTACACGGTCCACGGGATCAAGCGCCGGTCGTCGTCCTTCAACACGGCGCGCGTCGATAGCCTTTATCTCGACCCGCGCGAGCACGACACACGCTTCTTCCTCCACCACGGCGACATGACGGATGCGACCAACCTCATCCGGCTCGTCCAAACGGTGCAGCCCGACGAGATCTATAACCTCGCGGCGCAGAGCCATGTGCAGGTGAGTTTCGAAACGCCGGAATACACCGCAAACGCCGATGCGGTCGGCGCGCTGCGATTGCTTGAAGCGCTCCGCATCCTCGGGATGGACAAGACGCGTTACTATCAGGCGTCGACCTCTGAGCTTTACGGACGCGTGCAGGAGACCCCGCAGTCCGAAACCACGCCGTTCTATCCCCGCTCGCCCTATGCCGCTGCGAAGCTCTACGCCTACTGGATCACGGTGAACTACAGAGAAGCGTACGGGTATCACGCCTCGAACGGCATTCTCTTCAACCACGAGAGCGCGATCCGCGGTGAAACGTTCGTCACCCGCAAGATCACGCGCGCCGTCGCACGTATCGAACGCGGGATGCAGGAGTGCCTGTTCCTTGGCAACCTCGCCGCGCAACGCGACTGGGGCCATGCGCGCGATTACGTCGAGGGCATGTGGCGGATCGTGCAGCAGGACGACGGCGACGACTTTGTCCTGGCGACCGGCGAAACGCACACCGTTCGCTCATTCGTCGAACGCGCCTTCAAGCGGATCGGCTCGGAGATCGTCTGGTCCGGCGAAGGCGTCGATGAGATCGGCCGATGTGCGAAATCCGATCGCACGCTCGTCTCGATCGACCCGGCCTACTTCCGACCGACCGAGGTCGACCTGCTTCTCGGCGACCCGACGAAAGCGCGGGAGAAACTTGGCTGGCGACACGAAACGCCGTTCGAGACGTTGGTCGATGAGATGGTCGACTTCGATCGCAAGCTTGCCGAGCTCGATGAGACGACAGGCGAGCAGGCGTATCAGGACCTCCTGGCCGCGCACGTCTTCCAGTCTGGCTGAGTGCGGGTCTCTGACCGCCGACTGTAGTTGATCGGAACATGCGCAGGTTGCGATGGGTGACGTCTTCTTCGCAGCCTCAAAGGTGTTCTGGGCGCTGGCCGCCCCATCCACCGCACTCGTCCTGATCATCGCGCTTGGCGCCCTCGCGCTGCTCTTTGGCCGGACGCGCGTTGCACTCTTGCTGATTTTGCCTGGCGCACTCCTGCTGTTCATCGCCGCACACACCCCGCTTGGCGAAGGTCTGCTCGCCCCGCTGGAGACGCGCTTCGAGCGACCGACGGAGCTTCGCGGAGGCGACTTCGAAGGCATCATTGTACTCGGCGGTGCCGTCGATCCCGACACGACTGAGATGCGCACTGCGTTCGATGTGAACGAGGCGGGTGAGCGCTTGTTCGCAGCCGCAATGCTGACCAAACGATTTCCCGGAAAGCCGATCCTGCTCTCGGGCGGCAGTGGTCGCCTGCGTGGCCCGCTCGCCGATGAAGCACGCGCCAAACGCGACCTCCTCACAAGCCTCGGCGTCCCGCGCGACCAGATCCTTCTTGAAGACCGTTCACGCAACACGTCTGAGAATGCCACCAACGCAGCCGAGGTCCTCGGGCCCCGTGCGCGCAAGCCCTGGCTTCTGATCACGTCTGCGTTTCATATGCCGCGCGCGGTCGGCTGTTTTCGTGAGGCCGGCGTCACTGTCATTGCGTGGCCCGTCGATTGGCGCGCCGATCCACGGTGGGTGATCCCGCTTCTCGAAACGCGCGGTGCTGCCGGCCTTGCGCGCGTTGACCTCGCCATCCGCGAATACATCGGTCTCCTCGCCTATCGCATGACGGGCCGCATAAAGACGTTGTTCCCAAGCCCGCGTGCGCCGAGCCGGCCCGCGCCAGCGCCTTCACCCAATGCACGGAACTCGCCTTGACCCTCGGCGTGCAAGCGACGACAAACTCAGCCAACAGTCGAAATTGTTGGGCGCCGTGCGCCCTTTTCGTTGCTCGTCTGGGGAGCCGAGAACGGCCATGGCAGATCAGTCACTTGTTGCGACACTGCAAGCGACAGACGTTTTCAAGCTCGTCGACGACACAACGTTGGCGCGGCTGACCGAGGCGATGCGGCCGGTCTCGTTCAAGTCCGGCCAGGTGATCTTTTCCCGCGGCGATCAACAGCGCGAGCTCTACCTGATCAACACCGGCCGCGTGAAGATTTCGGTGCTGACCGCGGAGGGGCGCGAACTGGCCCTCGCCCACGTCACGGACGGAGGGCTGTTCGGTGAGATTGCGATGCTCGACGGCGGGCTTCGCACAGCGGACGCGACCGCGCTGTCGGACACCAAGGCCCACGTCCTCACCACCACAGCATTCGAAAACGTCCTCCACGACGCCCCCGATCTCGCCAAGTCACTGATCGTGTTCCTGTGTCATCGGCTACGCGAAACCGACCGGCAGATCGAGGCCATCGCGCTCCATCGCATCGATATCCGCCTTGCAAGGTATCTGGTCGCCATCTGCCGCCAGCTTGAGCCCGGCTGCGATGACGGCGAAATCACTTTCGAGCTGGGCGTCCCGCAGGGTGAACTCGCACTGTTGCTCGGTGCCAGCCGACCGAAGGTGAACGGCGCGCTGATCTCGCTTGAAGAGCAGGGCGTGATCGAGCGAAAGGGCAATCGGTTGACCTGCCGGATCGGCGATCTGCTCGACATTGCCGAACTCGACTGAACCTGAACGCTGCGGCGTGCGACCAAGACACGAGCGATCAGCATTGAGGCTGAAGAGGTGTCGCCGCGAAGAGGAGCGCAAGCCGGGGTGACCGCTGAGAACCAAAGCAGCGACGCGCCGGCCGCAACCGCCCCGCGCCGCAGAACCGGCGTGCTGAGCACGGCCATCTGGGCCACCGGCATTGTCTTCGGCTGGCTGAGAGAGAGTCGCCCCCTACGCGCCGTGGGTTCGATCCTCAAGTGGGTCAGCGAACTCAATACGCACCACTACGATGAGAATACCAGGCGCCGCCTCAAGATCCTGAACCTCATCGCGCTGCTGATCGCAGTGACGACATTGATCTACTCTTTTCAGCATCTCTTCATCGACTACGACCGTTTCGCACCGCTGATCTGGGTCAATCTCGCGCTCGTGGTCATGGCGCTCTGCGTGCCGCTGTCTCATTCACTCAGCCCGATCGCGGGCGGCCTGATCGTCGTCGGCACCGAATGGATCGCGCTCGCGCTGATAAGCTATCTGATTGGCGCGAACTCAGGCGTCCACCTGCAGTACTTTATCGGATGCGCTGCGCCGTTCGTCGTCTTCGGGCTCGAGCGGATCAAGCTTGTCCTTGCAACGGTCGTCTCGGGCATCGCGCTTCATGTGTTCTGTCATTTTTACTTTCCGCCCAGCACAGCGTTGATCAAAGCCGACAAGGCGATGATCGACGGGATCTATATGCAGGCCGCCATCACAACCGGCGCGGTGATTGCTGCAGCCGTCTGGTACGCCTTTCGCCTCGCAGAAAATGCGAAGGCCGAGAACGACCGGCTGCTTCGCAACATCCTGCCCGATGCCGTGGTTGACCGCCTGAAGCGCAGGCCGGGCGAGATCATCGCTGACACCCATGACGTCACGAGCGTCATGTTCGCCGACATCTCAGGCTCGGTCGTTCTCGCACAATCGCTCGGCCCGGAACGCATGGTTCGGTTGCTGAACGACATCATTCGAAGCTTCGACAAGCTTGCAGAGCGCCACGGCGTCGAGAAGATCAAGACGATTGGCGATGCGTATATGGCGGCAGCCGGTGTGCCTGATCCAGTCGGCGACCCGGCGCAGCGGATGATCGCGTTCGCCGCCAGCATGCTCGATGAAATCGATCGCGTGCGTTCGCGCCAGGGCATCGATCTGCACCTGCGCGTCGGTATCGCGACCGGGCCGGTTCTGGCGGGCGTCATCGGCGCGCAGAAGTTCAGCTACGACATTTGGGGCGACACGGTGAACCTGGCAGCGCGCCTTGAAGGCCAGAGCGAGCGTGGCGAGATCTTCGTTTGCGAGACGACGAAGCTCTATGCCGGTCCGGACGTTTCGATGTCGAGGGTTGGCACGCGCGAGATCCGGGGGTTTGGCGCACGCGAGCTTTTCGTTGTTGACCGCCGACGCGCCGGCACGTCGCCGACGTCTGCGTCGCTCTCCGATGACAAAGCGCGCGAACCGCAGGTGCTTTGACGCCCGCAACGCTGCCCGGCACCGAATAACGAAAACGGCCCGCCGGACGAACATCCAGCGGGCCGCTTCAAGCTCGGGCAATCAATCCAGCTCTTACTGGATCCAGCCCTTTTCCTTGTAATAGCGCGCGGCGCCCTCATGCAGCGGTGCTGACAGCGAGTCGGAGATCATCTCCTTCTCCTTGAGGTTCGCGAAGGCCGGATGCAGCTTCTTGAACTGGTCGAAGTTTTCGAAGACCGCTTTGACGACGACGTAGACGACGTCAGCCGGCACCTTGGCGGACGACACGAACGTTGCACCAACGCCGAACGTCGTGACGTCTTCGGAGTTGTTGTACATGTTCGCAGGGATCGTCGCGACGCGGTAGAACGAGTTGTCGGCGACAAGCTTCTCAATTGCCGGCCCCGTTGCGTTGACGAGGTTCGCC
>JBCBXS010000159.1:0-6139 GCA_039816475.1 Pseudomonadota bacterium
CCGCGGATCTGTAGGAAGCTGTACAGAGCGAACATCGAGGCCATGGTCACGTACTGCCAGACCAGCGGCACGTTGAAGGTGCTGCTCATGTACGACGCCGTGCCCAGGCTGTTGATGCACGCCGCTAGCAGCAGCTTGGTGCACTCCATAATACCTGTGAAGCTGCCCGCGGCCTCGCCGAGCACGCGTTCGGAGAAGGAGTACGCTCCCCCGGCGTGCTGCGTGCGGCGTGGAGTGTGCGTGTGAGGGCGATCATGTGGAGAGGGGAAGCGCACGCACCGGGAAGAAGGCGGAGAGCTCCGTCACGCTGAAAGATATGCACATGTACATCACCGCTGCCGCCAGGGTTGCGATGAGTCCGTTCCCGAAGCCGCCGAGGATCACTGAGATGATTGAGCGGTTCATGCCCTTGCACATGATGTAGGACAGGATCGCGCCAGACGAGCCGACGAGCGCACCGGTGATGATCAGTGCGATGTTGCCGACCGTGAAGCCGATCCCGGCGGCAGCCCAGCCGGAATATGAGTTCAGCATCGATACGACGACCGGCATGTCCGCGCCGCCGATCGGGATGATGATGAGCACGCCGAGCGCCAGCGCGAGGATCGTGATGAGCCAGAACAGGATCGTCGATTCAGTCCCGCAGAACCAGGCGATCAGGACGACGAGAAGCGCGCCGAGGCCCGCGTTGATCACGTGCCTCTTAGGCAGGATGATCGGTGCGCCGGACATTTTTCCCGACAACTTCGCGAACGCGATCACAGAACCGGTGAACGTGAGCGCCCCGATCGCAGTCCCAAGCGACATCTCAAGCAGACTGACGCCTGGGATCGTCCCGGCAGCCCCCAGGCCGAACGCGTCTGGCGCATAGAGCGCAGCGGCGGCCACGAATACGGCGGCAAGCCCGACCAGCGAGTGGAACGCTGCGACCAGCTCCGGCATCGCGGTCATCGGGATCCGCTGCGCGGTCACGGCGCCGATCGTGCCGCCGATGCCGATGCCCCCGATGATGATCGCCCAGGTCCAGAACGAGGCGGGCGCGCCCAACTGCGTCAACGTCGTGAGGACGGCGATCCCCATGCCGATCATGCCGTAGACATTGCCCTGCCGTGAGCTTTCAGGGCTCGAAAGGCCACGCAGCGACATGATGAAAAGCACGCCGGCGACGAGATAAAGCAGGGCGACGATATTGGGCGACATGGGTGTCGGGCTCCGGGTGGACAGTCAGTCTGGGGCCGGCGCGTGTCGCGCGCGGCAGGCAATTTGTGAGCGGCGCGCGGTCCGCGAAAGAGCTGCGCGCCGGGCGGGCGTTACTCGAGCACCTTCACCGTTCCGCGCTCGAACGTGGTGCCCTTCAGGTAGGGGTAGGCTTCGGTGATCAGCGGCACTTGCTGAAGCTGAACGCGCATCAGGTACCAGGTCCCGCCGTCCTTCAGCGCTAGCGTCTTGCTGTCGGACTGCACGGTGCGCCCGTTCGGGTCCGTGATCACCGTCTGCGTCGGGACAAGCATAAACGGCTCGCCGCCACTGCCCTGGCGCGTTTCAGCCGTCGAAACATCAAGGCCGAACGACTTGAACTGCACCTTGTCCATCGCCTGACGCATGACGTTGCGCATGCTGGTCAGCAACTGCTCCATCGGCACGTTCGATTTCTGCGAGATCAGCTTGAGAACGCGCGGCGGCAGGAAATCAGCGATCTTTTCGAATTCGCGGGCGTTGAACGCGGCGGTGAATGCATCGACGCGCGACTTGACTGCGGCCTTGTCAGCGGCAGTCAGGGCCTTCGCATGAGCCTGTGTGGTGAACGCGCCCGGGATTGCTGCTGGAGCAACTGCGAAGACCGCGATTCCGAGGATGAGGGCTGCGCGCGGTAAGCGCCGACGCCAACTCTGACGGCCACGCATTCTAGCGCTCCTTCTTCTTGTACATCGCAAGCATGCGCTGCGTGACGAGGAAGCCGCCGAAGATGTTGATCGACGCCATCACGAGCGCGAGGAAGCCGAAGAACTTTGCGAAGCCAGACCCGGTCGTCACCAGCGCGACGCCGCCGGCCAGCAAAGCACCCACCACGATCACCGATGAAATCGCGTTGGTCACAGCCATCAGCGGCGTGTGAAGCGCTGGCGTCACGGACCAGACGACGTAGTAGCCAACGAAGATCGCGATCACGAACACCATCAGCTGATAGATCGCCGGCGAGACCGCATCACCAGCGGCTGCAGAGGCGGGCAGCGCCGAGGCAAGGGCTACGATCAGGAGTGTCGAGAGACCCCAGGCGAGCTTAGGCATCGGCCTTCTCCTCTTTCGGCAACAGGAAGGGGTGGATGATCTTACCGCCCTTCCCGATGAGCGTTCCGGTGACGAGTTCGTCGTCCCAGTCGACCTTCAGAGACTTGCTCTCGGCATCGATCATGGTCTGCAGGAATGTCAGCAGGTTCTTTGCATACAGCGTCGAGGCGTTGACCGGCACAGTGCCCGGCAGATTGGCCGGCCCGAAGATGCGGACACCGTTGTGATCAACGGTTTCGCCGGCCTTGGTCAGTTCGCAGTTGCCACCGCGTTCGGCTGCGAGATCGACGATGACCGCGCCGGGCTTCATGGAGGCGACCATCTCTTTTGAGATCAGCCGCGGTGCAGGTCGGCCGGGGATCAGCGCCGTCGTGATGACGACGTCCTGTGCCTGGATATGCTTTGCGACGAGTTCGGACTGCTGCTTCTTGTAGTCGTCGGACATTTCCTTGGCGTAGCCCGCCGCCGTCTGCGCCTGCTTGAACTCTTCGTTTTCGACCGCGATGAATTTCGCACCCAGCGAAGCGACCTGCTCTTTCGTTGCCGGCCGGACATCGGTGGCCGTCACGATCGCCCCCAGCCGCCGCGCCGTCGCGATCGCCTGAAGACCTGCGACGCCGACGCCCATAATGAACATCTTGGCCGCCGGCACCGTGCCAGCTGCCGTCATCATCATGGGTACAGCGCGCTCGAACATCGAGGCACCGTCCACCACCGCTTTGTAGCCCGCGAGGTTCGCCTGGCTCGAAAGAATGTCCATCGACTGCGCACGCGTGATGCGCGGCATGAACTCCATCGCAAACAAGTTGCGGCCGGACGCCGCCAACGTATCGAGATCGGGGCGATCGTCGGACGGGACGAGCGTTGCGAGAACGAGTGCGTCGTCGGCGAGCTTCGCAGCATCTTCCGCGGACGGCCGGCGCACCTGAAGCATCACATCGGCACCCGACAGGACAGCGTCGCGATCCGATTTCACCTCGGCGCCGGCGGCTTCGTAGTCGGCGTCTGAAAACCGCGATCGCTCGCCGGCACCAGCTTCGACGCGGACCGTCGCGCCAAGGCCGATCAGCTTCTTTGCGGTTTCAGGCGAGATTGCAGCTCGCGTTTCGTGGTCCGGTTCGCGCACCGTCGCGATCGTCACCATCGGACACGTCTCCGGGGGTCAGGCAGGGTGGATGGGTCGTGCGCGGGTTCCCCGCGCGGCGCCATGCTTAGACGATCGTATGAGCAAAGGAAAGACGCGTCTTGCGCCCGCTCCGCGTCATCGACGCACGCGGGGCCGGCAAGACGCGCCGGAGACGTTCAGATGGGAAAGCCGGAGGCTGTCCCGCGCGATACCCCGATCAGGATGCTCTCGGCCGTGCGCGCGAGGCTCAGGTCAGGAAGAACGCCATTGCGAGCAGCAGTAGAACGACGCCAACAACGACGAACTGCGTGAGCTTGATGAACAGCCGGTATGTCTTCCGGTGCTCATCGTAATCCATCGCCGGATGACCTTCCGAGGTGTCGACGCTCATAGTCTGCTCCCGATGATGCGCATTGTGGCGGACCGCTCCGCCCTGTCTTTCACGCGTCGCTTAGCCTGCGCCGTCGCGCCGCTGCAACCGCGCTTTAGCCGCATATGGATTGCGCGTTACATGTCGCCAATGCCCATATTCTGGAGACATTGGCCGTGACGGCAGATGCGATGATGACCGCTGACAAGACCCAAGCCGATGACGATCTTGCCCCCATCCGCGAGGCCGTCTCCGATCTCTGCGCAGGCTTTCCCGGCAGCTACTGGCGCGCGAAAGATCGCGAGCGGGCCTACCCGACCGAGTTCGTCCGGGCGCTCACCGATGCAGGTTATCTCGCAGCGCTGATCCCGGAAGCCTATGGCGGCAGCGGCCTTGGTCTCAGACATGCCGCAGCAATCCTCGAGACCGTCCATCGCTCCGGCTGCAACGGCGCTGCCTGTCACGCGCAAATGTACATCATGGGCACGATCCTTCGGCACGGATCCGATGCGCAGAAAAAGACCTGGCTGCCGCGCATTGCATCCGGCGAGTTGCGGCTGCAGGCCTTCGGCGTCACCGAACCGACGAGTGGGACGGACACACTCAGCCTTAAGACCCGCGCGGAACGGGTCGGCGACCACTTCGTCATCAATGGTCAGAAGGTTTGGACCTCACGCGCCGAGCACTCTGACCTGATGCTGCTGCTCGCGCGGACCACGCCTGCCGATCAGGTCGCGAAACGTGGCGACGGGCTCAGCGTCTTTCTTGTCGATATGCGCGAGGCGCTGGACGCAGGCCTCTCGATCAGACCGATCCGCGCGATGGTCAACCACAACTCGACCGAGGTGTTCTTCGACAACCTGAAGGTGCCGGCTGCGAACCTGGTCGGGCCGCTCGACAAGGGGCTCAGATGCATCCTTGACGGCATGAACGCAGAGCGCGTCCTGATCGCAGCTGAATGCATCGGCGATGCGCGCTGGTTTATCGAGAAGGCCACCGATTATGCGCGCGATCGGGAGGTGTTCGGTCGGCCGATCGGCAAGAACCAGGGCATACAGTTCCCAATCGCCAAGGCCTTTGCCCACACGGAAGCAGCGGCTGCCATGGTCACGCAGGCCGCAGGCGAGTTCGACGAAGGCCGCTCAATCGGGAAATCTGCCAACATCGCCAAGTACCTTGCTGCCGAAGCCGCCTGGCAATCAGCTGATATGTGCCTGCAAACGCACGGCGGGTTCGGCTTTGCCGAAGACTACGATGTCGAGCGCAAATTCCGCGAGACACGGCTCTACCAAGTTGCGCCGATCTCAACGAACCTGATCCTCTCCTATCTCGCCGAACACGTCCTCGGCCTGCCGCGCTCGTTCTGAGCGGCCCGTACGTCCAACCGCGATGAGATTCGCGCTGCCAAGCCCACCGAACGACTTGCGGCTTCCATGCAACGTCGCCGGATTGACCGCAGCCGGTAGTGAAACCAGCGGTTGCTGACACCACCTACACTGCGCGACAAACATTGCGAACGGGACGCCGGGGGGCACTCGTTCGAGGCGGGCTCGTCGTCGACCGCGAAGGCGGGCCCGTCCGAATTGTTCGGGTTGGCATACTCCGCACCGAACACCCGCTCTTCCGAGCGTCAGCACAACAGTCAGCGCTGTCCGCAGCGCCCAGGAGGGATCGAGTGAACAGTCGCGTGACCACTTACACGTCGGAACAGCAAACCGTGCCGGCCCACGGCTGGACGGCTGCGAAACTCGCCCGGCGCGCGATCCTCGGACTGTTCATGTTGACCGTGTTTGTCGCAAGCAGCGCGTGGCTTTTGCACGCGTCCACCTGATTTACCCTTTGGCGGCGGCCAACCGGCTTCGTTGCTCGGGTCAGCGCTTGCGCTGGCCGGGGGATTTAACGGGTGACGAAGCCGGACGTTGGGCTTGAGCAGCCCTACGTATCGCAGAAGAGAGCAACATAGCGCCCGCCTAAGTCAGCTTAATCGAGATCGGCGACCTCGGCCGGCCCCTCACCACTCATCCGCTGTGTGAGTGCTGCTTCAATAAACGTGTCGAGCCCGCCGTCGAGAACGGCACTCGGGTTACCGCTTTCGACGCCCGTCCTGACGTCCTTGACCATCTGGTAGGGCTGCAAGACGTACGATCGGATCTGGTGGCCCCAGCCGATGTCTGTCTTCTGCGCCTGCTCGGCGTTCGCTTTTTCCTCACGCATCTGCAGCTCACGCTCGTAAAGGCGCGCCTTGAGCATCTTCCAGGCCGCCGCGCGGTTCTTGTGCTGCGAGCGCTCTTCCTGACAGGCAACGACAATGCCCGTTGGGACGTGCGTGATGCGAACGGCTGAATCCGTCGTGT
>JBCBXS010000015.1:0-16951 GCA_039816475.1 Pseudomonadota bacterium
ATCATCGGAAGCGTGAAGCCGGCGGTCTTCCCGGTCCCCGTCTGCGCGATGCCGAGGATATCCTGCCCGGCCAGCGCAATCGGAATGGCTTCAGCTTGAATTGGCGTCGGAGTCTCGTAACCGGCCGCGCTGACGGCAGCTTCGACCTTTGGGCTCAGGCCCAAGTCAGCAAAGGTTATCTCGCTCAAAGAGATCGGTCTCCATCGATCCGGCTCGGATGGTGTCGTCGCAGTGGGGCCAGATCGTCAGTTTCTTGGGACGGGGCGTTATCGAATACCGCCTCTGCAGCGGGACGCCCGGGCGGTGTGAACAGCACACCACAATCGTCTGACTGGGTGGCGTCTGACATACATCGCTGCAAAGAGCAAGACGGTGCCCGCTTCAGCCCTAATGCTGGGCAGTTCGGTCGCATCCACTCGTGGCTACCTGCCGTAAACGCAGCATGTCGCGATCCGATCCGAATCAGATGTCGAGGTCGGTTGCGAACGCCGCGCGCTCCTGAATGAAGTTGAACCTGAGCTCCGGCTTCGATCCCATCAGCGCGTTGACGGCTTCACCGATCTCGGAGCGTTCGCCTTCGCCGATCTCGACTTTGAGAAGGACCCGCTGCTCTGGGTTCATGGTCGTCTCTTTGAGGTGGCTCGCGTTCATCTCGCCAAGGCCCTTGAAGCGCGTCACCTCGATCTTCTGGTTTGCCTTGAAGGCGCCGCTCTCCATGATTTTCTGGCGCTCGGTCTCGTCGCGCGCATAGAGCGTCTTGGCGCCCTGCGTCAGCTTAAACAACGGCGGCACGGCCATGTAGAGATGGCCCTCTTCGATCAGCGCCGGCATCTGCTGATAGAAGAACGTGATCAACAGTGCTGCGATATGCGCACCGTCGACGTCTGCGTCTGTCATGATGACCACGCGCTCGTAGCGGAGATCATCGCTATTGTAGCGCGCGCCGAGGCCGCATCCGAGCGATTGGATGAGATCGGACAGCATCTGGTTCTGCGCGAGCTTCTGGCTCGAGGCGTTCGCGACGTTGAGGATCTTGCCCCGCAGCGGAAGGACCGCCTGAATTTTCGGGTTCCGCGCCTGCTTCGCTGAGCCACCGGCGGAATCGCCTTCGACGATGAAGATCTCAGTCCCGACATTCGAGTTGGACGAGCAATCGACAAGCTTGCCGGGCAATCTCAACCGGCGCGTTGCCGTCTGACGGCTGATATCGCGCTCGCGGCGGCGGCGCAGGCGATCCTCAGCCTGCTCGATGCACCACTCAAGGAGCTTGGTTGCCTGCTGCGGGTTGTCGGCGAGCCAGTGGTCGAATGCGTCCTTGACCGTGGTCTCGACAATTCGCGCCGCTTCCGTTGTCGCGAGCTTGTCTTTGGTCTGGCCCTGGAACTCAGGTTCGCGGATGAACACCGACATCATCGCAGCCGCCGTGCCCATCACATCGTCGGCAGTGATCTGAGCTGCTTTTTTGTTGCCGACAAGCTCGCCGTATGTGCGCAAGCCCTTCGAGAGCGCGGCGCGTAAACCGATCTCGTGCGTGCCGCCGTCGGGCGTCGGGATCGTGTTGCAATAGGTCTGCGAGAACGCATCTGCGTCCGCAATCCAGGCCAGCGCCCATTCGACGGAGCCATGCCCACCCTTACGCTCAACGCGGCCTGAGAATATGTCCTTGGCGACCCGCGTCCGGCCGGTGATCTGCGCATCCAGATAATCGCGAAGGCCGCCGGGAAAGTGAAACTCCGCTTCGGCCGGCGTGTCATCGCGCAGCAGGTTTGGATCACACCGCCATCTGATCTTCACGCCGCCAAAGAGGTAGGCCTTCGAGCGTGCCATCCGGAACAGCCGCGCAGGCTTGAAGGCGACGCCCTGGCCGAAGATCTGCGGATCCGGCTGGAACGAGACGCGCGTTCCACGCCGGTTCATGATCGAGCCGAGTTTCTCAAGCTTGGTCTGTGGCGTGCCCTGCGCAAACACCATGCGATAGAGCTGTTGGCCGCGGGCGACCTCGACTTCAAGGCGTTCCGACAGCGCATTGACGACGGAGACGCCGACGCCGTGGAGCCCGCCGGAGGTCGCGTACGCCTTGCCGTCGAACTTACCGCCGGCGTGCAGGGTCGTCATGATGACCTCAAGCGCGCTCTTCGACTTGAACTTCGGGTGCGGGTCGACCGGGATGCCGCGGCCGTTGTCAGTGACCGAAAGCGTCTGGTCGGCTGCAAGATGCACATCGATCCAGTCGGCATGGCCCGCGACAGCCTCGTCCATCGCGTTGTCGATGACTTCGGCGAAGAGGTGATGCAGTGCCTTCTCGTCCGTACCACCGATGTACATGCCCGGCCGGCGGCGGACCGGCTCGAGGCCTTCGAGGACCTCGATATCGGCGGCAGTATAGTCGTTTGAGACGTCGGGCGTTCCAGCGCGACTTGGCTTCCCGGCCATGGCATCCTCGAGATCGGACAGCAGGTCGCGCGCGGTCTTTCCCAATGGCTCGCCCTCGTTTTCGGCTGCGCTCGGCAGTGGAGAACGCGTCGGACGGGAGAAGCGTGAACCGGTGGGTGCGGCGAATCTTAAGCGGTCGCTGCGTTGAAGGCGGGATCGCATGCGCCGCCCCGATTTGGCAAGCGAGCCCAAGGGCACCAGCGGCGATCGACACGACCAACGTGGCTCAGGTGCTGCGAAGCGGGCTGAAGATCGGAATGGGCTAATTGTAGGCGGCCGTTTATTCGCGGCGCGCAAAACGCAGTAAATGCGCTATAAATACCGGATCGAACTTGGGTTATAAAACGTTGAAGCCCGGATCGAAATGCGTCGATCCGGGCGTTTAATTCAAACTCTGATGATGACGTTAGAAAATGAAGTCGCTCTCCGAAAGCGACTGGCCCGCATCGACATTCTCGAGTGTAATCTCGAGTTCGCCGTTTGTGACCACCAATCCCGTACCATCGGATGTGCGCTCGATGGCGAGGTCTTCGAAGGCCGTGCCGGTTGCCGACATATCGATTATGTCTTCGCCGATCGTAAAATCAGTGATGGTATCGGCCCCGTCGGTCATGCGCTCGAATACGAACATGTCCGTGCCGCCGCTTCCCGTGAGAATATCATCACCGGCGCCACCGGTGATCCGGTCATTGCCGCTTCCGCCGTTGAGCGTGTCATTGCCCGCGCCGCCGTCCAGCGTGTCGTTCTCGCTGCCGCCTGAGAGGACGTCGTTGCCCGCACCGCCGTCGAGGCTGTCGATGCCCTGGCCGCCGAACAGTTTGTCGTCGCCATCGCCGCCGGAGAGCGTGTCGCGGCCTGAGCCGCCCTCAAGCCGGTCGTTGCCGCCGCCGCCATTCAGAATGTCGTCGTCGGCGCGGCCGTAGATGGTGTCGTCGCCACCGCCGCCGTTCAGCTCGTCGTTGCCGCTGTCGCCCCAGATTTCGTCGTTGCCCGTGCCACCGTAGACCGTGTCGTCGCCGCTTCCGCCCGACATGTAGTTGGTGCCGCTATAGGCTTCCAGGACGTCGTCGCCGACTTCGCCGTAGAGGGAATTGGTGCCGCCATCGACGATCAGGGTGTCGTTGCCGGAGTTGCCGTGGAGTTCGCCCGTCGTGCCGTACGTGGCGACCACCGTGTCGTCGCCCTTGCCGCCGAACATCATGGAGTTGCCGAACTCGGCGATCTCGATGTAGTCGGCGCCCTCGCCACCGGACATGTAGTTGTCGCCGCCGGTATCGAGCACGAAGTCATCGCCGGTGCCGCCGAAGATGTAGTCGTCGCCTTCCTCACCGTCGATGTAATCGTCACCGGCGCCGCCGTAGATCAGGTCTGAGCCCGACAGCCCGAAGACGTAGTCATCGCCGCGGGAGGCCTGAATGAGGTCATTGCCCTCGGCGCCTTCGTAGGTCCACTGTCCGTCGAAAAACTCTTTGTAGACGTTTGCGCCATTGCGCGGGAGGTTTAGCGACATTCCCAAATCCTGATCTAAGCGGACCCGTTACGGCCGGATGAGGCGAGAATGCGGCGTTTGCTTGTTTATGGGATTAAGTCGATACGAGCAATTTTAAACAATGTAATCTCGAGTTTTCTTTCAGTGTCGAATTTCCTCCGGCACGTTTCGAAATGAAACTATCTCCGCGGGCTTAAGTCTCGTCCAGATTTGCAACAGGAATATTATCGATTAGGCGGGTATTGCCGAGCCAGGCCGCTGCAAGAACGCGACCTTTGAGCCTTGCGGTCAGGTCCGCTTCGGCAATCGGCTGCATTGTGGCCTGATGACGGACGGCGACGTAATCGACGCTCGCGAAGCCACGGTCCAGCAACCGTGCTGTTCCCGCTCTCTCCGTCTCCGGCATAGGCCGCCCAGCGCGGATACTAGCTGCAACTTCGAGGAGCGTCGCATAGAGCGCTGGAGCCACGGCCGCATCCGCCTCGCTGAGGTAGGCGTTCCGCGATGAAAGCGCGAGGCCGCTTGGCTCTCGTACGGTGGGGATGCCCACCACTTCGAGCGGAAGATTTAGGTCGGACGCCATCCGCCGGACCACGGCAAGCTGCTGGAAATCCTTCTCGCCAAACATCGCGTAATCCGGCGCCGCCTGAATGAACAGCTTGGCGCACACGGTCGCGACGCCATCGAAGAAGTGCGGCCGGAAGTGTGTCTCAAGGCCCTCGGCGGGCCCTGCAACCTTCACCGTTGTCGCAAATCCATCCGGGTACATGTCGATCGCCTTCGGTGCCCAGACCAGGTCCGCGCGGCCCCCGGCTAAGGCATCAAGGTCAGTCTCGAACGTCCGCGGATAGGAGGCAAAGTCCTCGTTTGGCGCGAACTGGGTGGGATTGATGAAGATCGAAACGACGACCCTATCGGCGAGGGTGCGCGCCTGATCGACAAGCGCAAGATGGCCGTCATGGAGCGCGCCCATGGTCGGGACGAGCGCGATCTGCGCGTTCTCTTGGCGCCACCCGGCGATGCGCGAGCGAAGCGCGGCAAGATCCCGAACGACGTCTGGCCGACTCACGCCACGTGCGCTCCCAATTGCAAACAGGTGTGGCCCCACGACCGCGGGGGCAGCGGCGTGGTGAACCGTTCAATGCTGCGGGTCAAGACCGACTATACTTGAGGTCGATTCGCGGGCTCGACAGTCTTGATGCGTCCCGAATTAGAGGTGTGTGCGACGCGTCTCAAACTGCAAGTCCGGACGAGAAAGCACTGATGCTGAGCGCGATAGGACAGTCGTTGTCGATGACGAAAGCGGCTGCGGACGCAGATGATTCGCGCGGTCGCCAAAGCGAGTTCGACCGCCTGCATCAGACTTCGGACGCACGTATCGTTCGCATGCTGCTCGACCGGCTGATCCTCTCCGAAAGTGATCGCTCGCAAATCGCAGTCCGGCTCGCAGCGCTCAGGTCGTCAGAGGGGCCCCGGTCGCCGCGGTCTCGTGCACTCTCGGAGATTGCCGGCAGGCTTGGTGTCGACGACGAGGATGCTGCTCTTCAGACATGGCGCCGCGCACTGGTGCTCGCGACTGCTGCGAGTGATGTCGGTGCGCAGGCGCTCCTGCAGGCTTGGGAACGTGAAACCGGCGGCGGCTTTGCTGGTGCGATGGCCGATCGGTTGCGCGGCTCGAGCGTCGCGTCCTGTCTGTCCGTCATCGACCGCCAGCTTTGCTACGCCGCCGATCCGTCCTCCGCCGCAAAGACTTTTGTCAGGGCGCGTGGCAAGCGATCTGGCCATTTAACGATTGCTGTTGTCACTGCCCCGCTTTGCGACCGCGAGGCGTTGCCAGCGGCGATGGCTGCTGTGTCGGCCGCGATCGAAGCTGCCGGCCAGACGCGTCCGGCCTCGGTCACGGGCACGCACCGTAATGCCGCCTTCGACGCGCCAGCGGTTGCAGTGCCGCTTGGCGCATTGCTCCGCCGGCCGGACGCGCCGACGCGGGACGATCTCGCCGTCGCCGCTGAGGCGACGTTGCCGCAGCTGATTGCCGAGGCCCGCGGCCATGGCGCGCTTCTGCTGCTTGGCGCCGAACATCCCGACGCCCTCGAGACGGCCGTGGACGTCTTCACGCGCGCGCAGAGGAACGCGAACCGCGATGCACGGTGGGACGGCTTCGGCTTCTCGATCGCCGCATCCGACAAGCGCGCGATACCTCTGCTGCGAAAGCTTCGCTCCGTTGCGCTCGAACGAGACGTACGCGTGCCGGTCCGCCTCGTGCGCGGCGAGGTTGCGGCTGCCGCCATCCTAGACGCTCGGCGCAAGGATTGGCCGGAAGCGCCAATGCTCGCCGATCCGACTGCGCAAGCGCTGTCGTTCCTCGCGTGCGCACGGCTGATCCTCGACAGCCCCGATGCCTTCTACGGGCTCCTCGTTTGTGATGAGCCGGCGCTTCAGGCGACCGTCGAAGTGCTGGGGCAGGGACGTGACTACGACCTTGCATACGCGAACACGTTGCCGGACGCGGATCTCCTGTCTGGCGGGGCCCGGGCCCGGTTGGATGCTCACGTCGGTGCGCTGCGCGATCGCGCTCTTGGGTTGTTCGATGCCGAGCTGTCGGACGCGGCTGCGACCTGGCCCGAGATCGCCTCGGAGAGCGGCGATCGCATCCTCGAAGAGCTTGCCGCGGCCGAAGAGGGCGGAACGGGATTTGGCAGCGCCAGTGAGCTGCGGCGTCACCGGCGGACGGCTGGGCTCGGCGCCAACGCCGTGCTCGGGGTGCGCGAGACGCGAAAGGCCTTCGCCACCGATGCGCTCGACGGCGGTCTCGCGCGGCTTGCAAAGCACGGCTCAGACGGCGCCTCAGCGGGCAGCGAGCGCGGTGACACTGCGGAGGCCGCCGCTCAACGATTGCTTGTGTCGCCGCCGACCGATCCGCGCGCCGTTCTCGCGGGGTTCGACATCGCAACGTCGGCTGAACTTGAAGGAACCCTCAAGAAGGCGCGGGCGGCCCAGCCGGAGTGGGATCGTCTGACGATCGGTGAACGCGCCGACGCTCTCGCCGCGCTTTCCGGCAGCTTGCAGTCGGCGCGCGCCGACCTCGTCGGTTTGCTCGTGGCGGAGACGGGCCTCACACTCCTCTCGGCGCAGCGCGAATGGCGCTCGGCCCTTCAGCGGCTTCATCATCTGCTTGGCCTTGCGCGACAGGCAGACGAGGCGGCACAGCTCATCAAACTCGGCGAACGCGCGAGCGGCACTTGGGCCCGGCGCGGTCGCGGCGTCGTTGGCGTGATCACGCCGGTCACCAGTCCCCTTGTGGCCGTCGTCGAAGGTGTTTGTGCAGCCCTGCTTGCCGGAAACGCCGCCGTTCTGGCCCCGGCCGCGCAAGCGCATGCGACAGCCGCCGCGTTTGCAGATCTTGTCCGTTCCAGTGACGCGCCGGACGATGTTCTGCACCTCGTCTACGGCGGTGCGGAAAGCGGCTCCGCGTTGGCGGTCTGCTCTGACATCGACGCGCTGATCGTGACCGGTCGCCGGGAGACCGCCGCGTCAATCCGGTCGGCGCGGTTGCGCGCGGGCTGCGCCGACATCCCGTGCCTAACGGATCTCGACGGCCTGAACGCGGTCGCCATCGACGCGACGGTTGCGCCGGAGAAGACTGCGGACGCCGTGATCGCAGCGTTGCTCGATGGCGCGGGCTTCGCATGCTGGTCCCCGCATCATCTTGTCGTGCACGAAGCCATTGCCGCACCCGTGAAAGATGCGCTGTTGGGCCGCCTCAGGGACTGTGTCATCGGGGATCCGATCGACGGTGCAACCGAGATCGGCCCGCTGCCCACCCGAGATGCCCGCGACCGCGCGACGCTGGCCAAAGTCGCACTCGCCTCGCGCGCGAAAACTCTGATCGATGTTCTCGTGCCGGACGACTGGATTGCCGGGTGGTTCGTCGGGCCGGCCGTATTCGAAGTCGAGCCGCAGAGCGCCGGCCCGAGCGATCAGGCGGCCGCGTATGATGGCCCTCTTCTGACGATCGAGGTTGCCACGTCCGACACGTTTGCCGATCGCATTGCCGGGCTCGCGGTGCGGCCGGACCTGAAGAGCCTCACCTGTTGCTCGCGTGCGGCAGATGCCCCGCGTCGAATGCCGGTTCCGGCGTCTGCCGCTGTGGTTTCGCTGAACCGGCTGCCGTCCCGTGATGCGACGGCTGTCCCCATGTTTGGCAGCGAAAGCGCCGCCGGAACCCGAGGTTTCGCGGGCGGACCGCAGGCTCTCGTCGCGCTCCAACGGGAAGTGTTCGCGCTGCACGACTTGGACAGCATCGCCTGAGCTTCCTATTTTCATGAGCTGAGGCACGGCACTGCCCTGCGGGGCGGCGCTGGAACTGCCGACCGCCGCGTGAGGTTGGGTCCACATGAGTTGGTTCCGCGTTAAGACCAAGACGAAGCCGGGCAATGCGCCGGCCCCGACTGTCCCCGAGCCCGACCGCCCGATCGCCGAAGGCCAGCCCGACGCGCCGCCTGCCGATCAGACCGCGACCGGGTCGGCCTCAGTCTCGCAGTTCCTCGCAGAACTGAGTGCCATGGGCCCGCGCGTTGGGACCGAACGCGGCCGTCTGGTGTTTGCGATGGACGCGACCATGAGCCGTCAGCCGACCTGGGACATGGCGCTGACGTTGCAGGCCGATATGTTCGATGTCGTGGCCGACGTCGGCGGGCTCGATGTGCAGCTCATCTATTTTCGCGGCCATGGCGAATGCCGCGCATCGAAGTGGGTCAGCGATCCGAAGACGCTTGCCGGCCTGATGACGCGAGTGACGGTGGCAGGCGGGCTGACGCAGATCCGCAAGGTGCTCTCCAACACGCTTAAAGAGACGCAATCAAAGAAGGTCCACGCGCTCGTCTACGTCGGCGACGCGATGGAAGAAGAGGTCGACGACCTCTGCGGGCGGGCTGGTGAACTGGCGCTGCACGGCGTGCCGGTCTTCCTCTTCCAGGAGGGGCACAATGCGCAGGCGGCTCGGGCCTTCCGGGAGATCGCGCGGCTCACCAAGGGCGCGCACTGCCAGTTCGGCCCTGGCTCTGCTGCTGAACTAAGAGCGCTTCTCTCAGCCGTTGCCGTCTATGCCGCCGGCGGCCGGGCCGCATTGGAAGACTTCTCGCGGAAGCGTGGGGAACGCGGCGCGCAATTGCTGCTCGAGCAGATGACGGACCGGCGTAGCTGACCCGACGCGTCACTCGTGCGGTTCCGCCGGTTTCCGAACCGCATTAGATGTGGGCTCTGATGACCGCGTGCGGGGACGTACGCGTTGCGAGGGCTCAATGACGTATCTCATTTTCGGCTTTGTCGCGTTGGTGGTCGCGCTGCTTTTGGTGCGCGGCTTTACGACCGTACAGCCGGGCAGTCTGGCGCGTGCACTCCGTGCCGTCGGCGGCATCGTCGCACTGGGCGCTGCGGCGTTCTTCGGCGTCCGTGGCGCGATCGGCTATGCGATCTTTCTCGGCAGCATCGGTGTGTGGCTGCTCTCGCAGGCGGGCGCATCGCGTGGCGTCGGCCGGCTGGGCGATCCTGCCGACACGTCGCGGGTCGAGACCGATCATCTTGAGATGGAGCTGAACCGGGAGACGGGCGAACTCGCCGGCCGCGTGAAGAAGGGCATCTTTGCCGGGCGCGACATCCAGACGATGGCCCCGGCTGAGATCGCGCTGCTCTGGCAGGACTGCCGCTTCACCGACCCACAGTCCGCGCAACTGCTCGAGGCCTATCTCGATCGCGTCCACCCGACGTGGCGCGATGATATGGCCTCAGCCGAAGCCGAGCCCGGAGCCGGTGGCCAGATGACGGAAAAGGAAGCGCTCGAGATCCTTGGTCTCGCGCCCAACCCAAGCGCGGAAGACGTCCGCCGTGCGCACAAGGCGCTGATCCTGAAGATGCACCCGGACCAGGGCGGCTCGGCCTATCTCGCGCAAAAGATAAATCAGGCACGCGATCTGCTGCTTCAACGCGCGACGTGACAGTCGATCCCGCGCTGGCGGAGCCGCGTGCATGTGGCAAGCGCTGTCGTCCGGTTCTGAAAGCCGGCGAAACGTGCGCGGTAGAGCCGGCGAGATCCGCTTGAGACCGGCATCGCGATCGGCTCTGATGAGACAAGGACGCCGCCACCTCGCGTGCGGACATCGTTGAGGCGCTGCAGGGCCTCACGCCGCGTCCGGTAGGCACCGACCTGGATCTGGATGTTGCTGACAGTGCCGCGGAACCGCGCCGGTTGCGCGCGCACGCCGAGCGCGGCTGCCTGCGCGTTCAGCGTCGACGGCCGTCGGGCAAGTTTCGGCGGCCGGATCAGGCCTGCGAGAATATCGCTGATCGAGCGCGGCGGCCGGGTCGACAGCGATGCGGTCCGCAGCGGCCGTGCCTGGCTTCGGGTGCGTTGGCCGGTCAGTGGAACGCGGCGGACGGAGGCAACAGCAATGCGGTTTGTCGTTGTCCTGCGTGTCGCAGCGCGCCGGACGGTTGGCGTGGAACGTGGGCGTGCAATCAGACGCGGCGGCGGCACACGCAACTTCGGTTTCGCAACGAGCAACGGCTTGGTTGGGCGCCGCTTCCGCGTTTTGCGGGTCGAGGCTTTCGCAAGCCCACGTGAGAGCAGGACGCGCATGCGGTTGTTGCGGCCGCGCGCTGTCTTTCCGCCGAAGACGGCGGCGACCACATGCCGTCGGCCTCGCTTGATCGATGAGACCAGATTGAAACCGGAGGCACGCGTGTAACCGGTCTTGATGCCGTCGGTCCCGCGCAGCGAGCGGACGAGCGTGTTGGTTGTCCGGTACGTCTTGCCCCGCCATTTTAAGTGCGTCCGGCGGAAGTTGCCGTAGTGCTTTGGGAAGTCGTCCTGCAGGCGAAGGCCGAGGCGGACCATGTCGCGTGCAGTCGTCACCTGACGGCGGTTCGGCAGGCCCGACGCGTTCCGGAAGGTCGTCCGCCGCATTCCGATCGCGCGTGCTTTGCGCGTCATGGCGCGGGCGAAGGCCTCTTCGGATCCGGAGAGATGTTCGGCGACGACGGCTGCGACGTCGTTGGCCGACTTTGCAACAAGTGCAGCGACGGCTGCGCGAACGCTGATGGTGTCGCCAGGCTTGAGGCCGAGTTTGGACGGCGGGCGGCTCGCGGCAGTCGACGAGGTCCGCATCCGCGTCTTGTAGGTGAGCTTTCCGCGCTCGATGGCGTCGAACACCATATAGAGCGTCATCATCTTGGTGAGCGAGGCCGGGTACCGCGGGGCATCCGCGTTGCTCGCATGCAGCGTCTTGCCGGTGTTGGCATCGATGACGAGTGACGCGGTCTTCCTTGCATCGGCCGGAGACGCGGCTGCGATCAGCAGCGCGACCGTGATGGCAACAAGGCTCACAAGCCCCCGCAGCCTAAGTGCGATCCCCACCCGTATCATCCCTCGGTCCGATCCCCTTCGGAGCGCCGGTTTCGCGGTGGACGCAACAGCGCCCGACGACTTCCGGCTCGCGCCCCCCAGCGCGTCAGCTCGTTCCGACCATGGCTTCGCGGCGGCAGATGGGCTGACCTGCGACGCAAAGTGGGCCGAAACGCACAGGACCGAGGGTAGAGATGAGGCTTGTGAATGCGCTTAATGCAGGCTGACGATCCGTGGCTGTGGTAAACTGACGGTCAGCCACGGCATGCAGGATTGTTGCGTATTTTTCACAAAGTTGCGCGGCGTCGGGGCGTTCGTATCCCGGCGAACGCGCGGCCGGGTCAGAAGACGCGCGATTGAAGCCATCGGGCCGGTCGCGTAAACTTGCGCCGACGGCTGCAAACCCCACTTAACCAATGGCTGACCGGGTCTGCCCCGGCATGCTCCAGCCGCAAGCAGGGTTCATATCGAACAATGATTTCCGCGATTCAAACCGCGACGGCCGTCATGGCCTCGGGCTCCGGCGGTTCGGGTGACGACTACGATGACGATGGGCAGACCGGCGTCGTCACACGGACGCGCCCGAAAACGAAGAAACCAAACCTCTATCGCGTGCTTTTGCTGAATGACGATTACACGCCGATGGAGTTCGTCGTGCACGTCCTCGAGAAGTACTTCAGCAAGGGCCGGGAAGACGCCACGCGCATCATGCTTCATGTGCATCAGAAGGGCTCTGGCGTCTGCGGCGTTTACACGTACGAAGTGGCGGAAACCAAGGTGACGCAGGTGATCGACTTTTCGCGTCAGCACGGCCATCCTCTGCAGTGCACTATGGAGAAAGAGTAGGACACCGCGTGCCATCATTCTCGCAAAGCCTTGAAGCAACGCTGCATCGCGCACTCGAATATGCGAATGAGCGCAGCCACGAATACGCGACGCTAGAGCACCTGCTTCTTGCGCTGATTGACGACCGCGATGCGAGCGGCGTCCTGAAGGCCTGCGCCGTCGACCTCGACACCTTGCGCGGCCGCTTGATCGAATACATCGACGGGGAACTGACCTCGCTCGAAGTGCGCGGCATGTCGGAGGCGACACCGACGACGGGCGTGCAGCGCGTGATCCATCGCGCCATTGTGCATGTTCAGTCGTCCGGCCGTGAGGAAGTGACGGGCGCAAACGTGCTCGTTGCGATCTTCGCCGAACGCGAGAGCCACGCAGCGTTCTTCCTGCAGGAGCAGGATATGACGCGGTTCGACGCGGTTCAGTACATCAGCCATGGCATCGCCAAACGGCCGGGCGCGTCTGAGCCCCGCGCCGTGCGCGGCTCTGACGACGAAGCCGGCGCCGGTGATGACGGCGAGAAGAAAACGAGCGACGCGCTTTCGACCTACTGCGTGGACCTGAACAAGAAGGCGCGTGACGGGAAAATCGATCCGCTGATCGGGCGCGAGTCCGAGGTTCTGCGGACCATCCAGGTGCTCTGCCGCCGGTCCAAGAACAACCCGCTGCTGGTCGGCGATCCTGGCGTGGGCAAGACGGCGATTGCGGAAGGTCTCGCGCGGCGGATCACGCAGGGCGAAGTGCCGGAAGTTCTCGAAGACAACACGATCTTCGCGCTCGACATGGGCGCGCTGCTCGCAGGCACGCGTTATCGTGGCGACTTCGAAGAGCGTCTGAAGGCCGTCATGAAGGAAGTCGAGGAATACCCGGGCGCGGTGCTCTTCATCGACGAAATCCACACCGTCATCGGGGCCGGCGCCACGTCCGGCGGTGCGATGGACGCGTCGAACCTGCTAAAGCCCGCTCTGCAGTCAGGCCTCGTCCGCTGCATCGGCTCGACAACCTACAAGGAGTATCGTCAGCACTTCGAGAAGGACCGCGCGCTGGTCCGCCGGTTCCAGAAGATTGACGTGAAAGAGCCGACGGTCGAAGACTCGATTGAGATCCTCAAAGGCCTGAAGCCGTACTTCGAGGACTACCACAAGATCGAGTACAGCGACGACGCGATCTCAGCCGCCGTCGAGCTGTCATCGAAGTACATCCACGACCGCAAGTTGCCGGACAAGGCGATCGACGTCGTCGACGAGACCGGCGCCTCGCAGATGCTGGTGCCGGCGGAACAGCGCAAGAAGCGCATCAATGTCGAAGAGGTTGAAGCGACCGTTGCGACCATGGCGCGGATCCCGCCGAAGACGGTCTCGAAGTCCGATGCCGTTGTCCTCAGCAGCATCGAGAAAGATCTGAAGCGGCTTGTGTTCGGTCAGGACTACGCGATCGAGCAGCTCTCAAGTGCGATCAAGCTCGCGCGCGCCGGTCTGCGTGAACCGGAAAAGCCGATCGGTTGTTATCTGTTCTCCGGCCCGACGGGCGTCGGTAAGACGGAAGTCGCGAAACAGCTTGCGAACCTCATGGGCGTCGAGCTGTTGCGCTTCGACATGTCGGAATACATGGAGAAGCACACCGTCTCCCGCCTGATCGGTGCGCCTCCGGGCTATGTCGGCTTTGATCAGGGTGGACTGCTGACCGACGGGATCGACCAGCATCCGCATTCGGTGCTGTTGCTCGACGAGATCGAGAAAGCGCATCCCGATCTGTTCAACATCCTTCTGCAGGTGATGGACCACGGGAAGCTCACCGATCACAACGGCAAGCAGATCGACTTCCGCAACGTCGTCCTGATCATGACGTCGAACGCGGGTGCGTCCGATCTCGCGAAGCCACCGCTCGGCTTCAGCCAGGCCAAGCGCGAGGGCGAAGACACCGAGGCGATCAACAAGCTGTTCACCCCGGAGTTCCGGAACCGGCTCGATGCGGTCATCCCGTTCGCAGGCCTTTCGGAAGACGTGATCAGCAAGGTCGTTGAGAAGTTCATCTTCCAGCTCGAAGCGCAGCTCGCCGACCGTGGCGTGACGATTGAACTGACACCCGAAGCAACAAGCTGGCTGATCGAACGGGGTTACGACGAGAAGTTCGGCGCCCGGCCGCTGACGCGGGTCATCCAGGAGCACATCAAGAAGCCGCTCGCGGAGGAGCTGCTGTTCGGCAAGCTCGAGCACGGGGGCGCAGTGAAGGTTCTCGTGGAAGGCGAAGGGAAAGACGCGAAGCTCGACTTCGAATACTTCCCCGCCGAGCCGAAGCCGCCGGAAGACGAGGACGACGAGAAAGAAGCGGCGCTCATCGAGGCCGATGCCGAGCCGAAGGCATTGCCCGGTCCGAAGGGCAAGAAAAGCGGCGGCGCCGTCCCGAGTGTTCCGAAGAAGACGTCGGACTGACGTCTCGCAGCGCCAGCGCGGCCCATCGCAGGCGGCGGTCGAGTTGAAGCACAAGCTACACAATGCACAAGGGCCACCCGATGATCGGGTGGCCCTTGCTGTTTGCCGTTGACGGCCGCGGAACAGGGGAGCGGATCACGCAGGCCGCCTGTCGGCAAAATCCGGTGCGTCAGTAGCAGCGCTGGTTCTTCTTCCAGCCGACGACCTTGCAGACTTCGCCGCCGCGCCGCGTCAACCAGCACCGCCGGATCGGGGTCCGCGTGTAGGAGCAGTAGACGCCAAACTTGCCAGGACCTGCGAAGCCCTCGTAACCGCGCGCGGCGTACCCGTGGACCGTGGTCTTCGAGTAGAAGAACTTGCCCCGCTTCTTGGCTTCGGCTTCGCCGGCCATCATGCCGGTGGCGGCGATTGCAACTGCAGTGAAAGCGGCAGCGATTGTCTTGGTGCCTGTCATCGGTTTCGCTCCTCTCGATGTGTTGGTCAGAACCGTGTGCGGGGTGTTCGTCCGCGATGTCCTCAACCTAGAGCGGGGCCGGGGTCGCCGCTGTTCCTGCCGGAACATCAGCTCACTTTGTTTGAAATTGCAGCGAAAGCCTCTAGACCGGTCGGTATGACGGGCAAGGACGGCGCGAGCGAAACAGGCACTCCGGCAGGGGAGGCCGGCCCGTTCGATCACGCGCCCGTCGCCGATCCCGACTTAACCAAACCAGACGCACCGGCGCCGCCCGCGTGGGTCGGGCCCGCAACCGGCCGACGCACAAGCTTTGTCCGCGGGCTGGCCGTTGCCATGAGCGCTCCGGGCTGGGTGCTGTTTGCAACGTCGCTCGGGTTCGGCGCGCTCGCCCGTGACAGCGGTCTCAGTATCGAGATGTCCCTGCTGCTCACAGCCGCGCTTTACGCGCTGCCGGCGCAGGTCGTTTTCGTCGATCAACTGGCGCGCGATGCCGGGCTCTTTGCAGCGGCAATCGCCGTGATGCTGACCGCCATTCGCCTGCTTCCCATGACCGTTTCGATGGTGCCGTTCTTTCGCGGAGACCCAGGCCCGGGCCTCTTGAAGATCGTTGCGGTCCACTTCGTTGCGATCACCTCCTGGCTGGAGGGCCAGCGGCGGCTGCCGTTACTGCCGCCACGGCTGCGCCTTGCGCACTTCATCGGCATTGGCAGCGGCATGATCGCGGTGACCCTGCTCGGGACGACCCTCGGGTTCTATGCGGCAGCCAGCGTGCCGGTGTCCGTCTCCGCCGCGCTCCTGCTTGCAACGCCGATCTATTTTCTGCTGTCGCTCATTGGGGTCGCCCGTGAAGTAGGCGACAGCCTCGCAATCGCACTGGGACTCCTCGCAGGGCCCGCGCTGTTCGTGGTTGTACCGGGCCTCGACCTGCTCGCGACCGGTGTCATCTGCGGGACGATCGCGTTTCTCATCGAGCGCCGGCGGAAGGTCCGGCCGTGAGCGCGCTCCCGGAAGGTGCGGTCGGGACGCTCGTCCTCGTCGGGATCATTCTGCTCGTGCACGAAAGCTGGCGCTGGGCCGGACTGGTGCTGGCGCGCGATCTGACGACCGAGAGCGCGTTGTTCCGGTGGGTGCAGCTGGTTGCAACAGCGCTGGTCGCCGGCCTTGTCGCGCGGCTCGTGGTGTTTCCGGCCGGCGCGTTGGAAGCGGTGGACCTTACGCTCAGGCTCGCAGGCGTCGCCGTCGGGATCGCGATATTTCTCGTAACCGGCCGCAATTTGCTGCTGGGGGTGTTCGTCGGCTCGGCCGTCGTCCTCGTGCCGGCCTTCCTCTGACGGCTACATGTCGCCCAAGGCCGCCCGAAGTTTTTCCGCGTGTGCGTTAAGCACGCTCATGTCCGCCATATCGCCGGTATGCGGCCGGAGCTGGACGCCGTCGTGCCGCGGCAACACGTGATAGTGCAGATGGAAGACGACCTGACCGCCGGCGCTTTCATTGAATTGCTGCACCGTCAGGCCGTCGGCGTCGAATGCCGACATCGCAGCGCGACCGATTTTCTGGACCGTCGCAAGACACGCAGAGAGCTGTTCTGGGCTCGCGTCGAGCATGTTGCGCGCCGGCGTCTTCGGGATCACCAGCGTGTGTCCGTCGGCACGCGGCATAATATCCATGAACACGAACGTTGCGTCGTCTTCGTGGACCACCACCGACGGCATCTCGCCGCGCAGGATCTTCGCAAAGATGTTGTCCGGGTCGTATTTCGTGTCCGTCATGACTGGGCGCTCGCGATCGGTTTTGCGAGGCTCAGACTGCCATTGCCGGATGGGTGACTTCAACCGGCTCGTGGCCGACGGGATAAGAAATGGAGTGCGCACATGGCTGAAACTCTCACCCTCTACACGAAC
>JBCBXS010000160.1:0-6104 GCA_039816475.1 Pseudomonadota bacterium
ATGCGATGGCCGGCCGCGCCGAGCCGTTGGAGCGGATCGTTCGCGACGCCACCGGTCCTGCCGGCGACGTCGTCCGCGAGGTCGCCGAAGGGTTCAACGCCTTCGCACGCGCTGACTATAAAAGCGCCGCGCAAGCGCTTGTCGGCGCGATGCCGCGCAATGCCCAGGTGGGCGGCAGCCGCGCGCAACGCGATCTGATTGCCTATGCCGCAGCCGCAGCCCTCATGCGATCAGGCGAACCGGAACGCGCCGAAGCCTTGATCGCAGCGTTCCGGCCGCGCCGACTTAACGATCCGGCGCGGCCGACGATGCGCAATCATCTCGTCCACTAGCGCGGCCGTGCGACGCGTTGGTTAAGCCGGCGTCGCCTCGGCAGACGCCTTGGGCCTGCCGCGCATGCTTAAATAAAGCCAGAGCGCGATCGCGAAGTGCAAGGCGTTGACGGCAAAGCCGTTCAGGAACGCGAGTTGATAACTGCCGGTCGCATCGAAGATCTCGCCGGCGAGCCAACCACCGATCGCCATACCGACGACCGTTGCCGTCAGCACGAGCGTCACGCGTTTGCCGGCTTCCTTGGCTGGGAAACAGTCGCGGACGATCAGCGCGTAACTCGGCACGATGCCGCCTTGGACGAGGCCGAAGAACGCCGCCAGAGCATAAAGCGACGCAAGACCGTCGAACGGCACGAATAGAACCAGCGCGACGGCCTGCAGGCCGGACCCGAGCAGAAGCGTGCCCGCGCCGCCAATCCGGTCAGCAAGCCAGCCCGACGCCACTCGGCTGAGTACGCCAAGCGCGAGCATGATCGACAGCATCTCCGCCCCGACGGCGGCGCCGTAACCGAGGTCCATGCAGTAGGCGACGATGTGGACCTGCGGCATGGCCATGGCGACGCAACAGGCAATTCCCGCGAACACGAGGATCGCCTGGAGCGTGCCTGGCGCAACAGGCGGCAACCTGCGAAGCGACGGCATCGGAACCGGAGCTTCGAGCGAAAACGCAGGCCGTCGGCGCAGAGCAAACGCAATCGGGATCATGATCGCGAGACAGATCAGCCCGACGCCGATGTGGGTTGTCCGCCAGCCGAACTCGGCGATCCCGGCCTGGATGAACGGCGGCCAGATCGCACCGGCGAAGTAGTTGCCGCTGGCTGCAATCGCGACGGCGATGCCGCGTCGGCGCCGGAACCAGAGTGAAACGTCGGCGACCAGGGGTCCGAGCGTCACAGCGCTGCCGATCATGCCGATCAGCACCGCCTGTCCGAGCAGGAACTGCCAGTAGCTGCCGGCAAAGGACGTCAGGATGTAGCCGGCGGCGATCGCCACCGCGCCGAGGACGAGCGGGCGAAACATGCCAATCCGGTCGACAATCGGCCCCATGATGAGGCCGCCGATCGCAAACCCGGCAAGCGTCGCGGTGTACGTGAACGACGCCGCGCCGCGGTCGAGACCGAACTCGGCTTGAAGCGTCGGAAAGATCACCGGCGACGACCAGAGGCCGACGCCGCCAGCCGTCGCGTAGATGAGCGACAGCAGCAGGCGGCGCCAGGCGTAGGGCGTGTCGTAGGTCTCGGTCTCGGTGGTCATCGCGGATCGGTCCGGGGTGGGGCGGCGGCAATTGCGCCAGCCCCAACCCGTAACCGATCGCGCGCAGCGAACCTAGACAGTCAACTGCGGGTCAGTTTCCCAGCGGCTGAAGGTGCTGTTCGAGCTCGCCACGCAGATGCGCGTGCTGGCTTGGCAGCTTCAGCGCCTCACCGAGATGGGCGACGTCCTCGTCCCGGTCGAAGCCCGGTTCGTTCGTTGCGACTTCGAACAGGACCCCACCCGGCGTCCGGAAGTAGATCGCCCAGAAGTAATCGCGGTCGATCTGCGGCGTGACCTGATAGCCCGTCTCCATCAGCTTTTCGCGCACTCTGGACTGCACATCCTTGTTCGCGACAGCAAACGCAACGTGATGGACCGAGCCGGAGCCTTGGTTCGCACTCGGCATCTCATCGCGCACGTCGACGTCGATCACATCAGCGCCGTTGCGCATGTCTGAGGCAACGCGATACCGCCGCGTTTGGCCTTCCTCGGCGACCCGCTCATAGCCCATGAAGCCCAGAAGCTCGGCCATGGCATCGGCGTCGCGCTCGCACAGACGCAGCGACGTCGAGTGAAAGTGACGGATCGCGGCATCGCCGGAGACGCCGTTGCCGGTCCAGCCCTCACCTTGCGGGTTGGCCTGCTCGACGAGCGCGAACCGCTCGTTGTCGGGCCCGATGAAGGTGAGCCTTTGCTCGCCGAAAAAGGTGGTCGGCTCTGCCTGCGAGACACCCTGCGCATCGAGACGCTGTTGCCAGAACCCGATCGCGCCTTCCGGCACAACGAATGCGGTCAGGCCGACCTCACCCGTGCCCGCCCGCCCCGACGGCATGCCCTGGAACGGGAAGTAGGTCATGACCGAGCCCGGCGAACCCGTCTCGTCGCCGTAGTAGAGGTGATAGACCTCAGGCGCGTCGAAGTTGACCGTCTTCTTCACGCGGCGAAGGCCGAGCGCTTCGGTAAAAAAGAGGTTGTTCCGCGCTGCATCGCTGGCAAGCGACGTGACGTGGTGGAGCCCCTGGATTTCGCTGATCATGGCGAATGGTCCTCATCCTGCGTGCTTCTGGCGGCGGGAAGGCGACCTTCGAGATCGCCGGGCAGCCCGCCGTTGTTGCTGGAGAAATGGGGCATTCCTGCCAAACCGGGAAGTCCCCGCGGTAGGGACATTCCATGCCGATTTTCAGGATGATCGTCCGGGCCCGCATGATGGCTGCCAAGAGCCGAGCCCAAATTTGGAGATGGTGAGCGCGGAAGGGATCGAACCTTCGACCCGCTGATTAAAAGTCAGCTGCTCTACCGCTGAGCTACGCGCCCCGCCAAACTCCGCCGCGGACATTATTTGCAGTCGTTGCCAAGTCAAGCGGCGGGGCCGCGTTCGAACCGCGCAGCACACATCTGATGCGCGTCGTCTCCGCTAGCCAGTGCAACGGCAACCATGCGACGGCTTCCCAGACGAACCAGAGCCGCTGGTTGGCAGAGGGCGGGGACAGAATCACATGCGCGGCAGGCCGACCGCACCCGCTAAGCCGCCCCTCACCGAAGGTTCGGCGACGGCCAGCGCGGCCGCGCCGCAGCGCACGCTGCTCGCCATTGGCCTGATGTGCATCGCCGTCGGGCTGTTCTCCTGCCTCGACGCGACGGCCAAGTACCTCGCGACAAAGAGTGGGCTGCCGATCGCCCAGGTCGTCTGGCTCCGCTTCATCAGCCAAATGGTGCTTATGATCGCCGTGTTCGGCCCGATCGCACTGCCGCGGCTGCTGCGGACCCAGCGGCTCTGGCACCAGATCGGCCGGTCGTTCCTTATGCTGGCCTCGACGCTCTTTAATTTCCTCGCGCTGCAGCATCTGCGCCTCGACCAGACGTCAACGTTCTTCTTCCTCGTCCCGCTGACCGTCGCGCTGCTCGCAGGCCCGATCCTTGGCGAGTGGGTCGGGTGGCGCCGCATGGTCGCGATCCTCGTCGGCTTCGGTGGCATCCTGATCGCGGTGCGGCCGGGCTTCGAGGCCGTCCACTTCGCGTTCGCCTTCTCGCTGATGTCTGTGCTCGGCTACGCGGGCTTCGCGCTCATTACCCGCTATCTGGCGCAATTCGACGATCCGGTCGCCACACTGTTCTATTCGCTGATCGCAGGCTCACTCGTGATGGCGCCAATCGCAATCTCGGTTTGGGAATGGCCGTCTGACACGACCGTTTGGCTCCTGCTCGCCCTCCTCGGATTCTGGGGCGGCATTGGCCATTACATTTTCATCATCGCGCACCGTTTCGCGCCGGCATCGACGTTGTCGCCGTTTATCTATCTGAGCCTGCTGTCTCACACAGCACTCGGGTACGCGGTTTTCGGCGATCTGCCCGACATCTGGACGCTCGCCGGTGCCGCCGTCGTCATTGGTTCCGGGCTCTATCTGCTGCATCGGGAACGGGTGACGCGATCGGAAGCGGCCCGAGATTAGTCGGCTCAGCGCGGCTCCATGGTGACGAGCTTCTCCCCGTGCGCGCGTGCGAAAGCCTCGAAGCGGCCCTCCTCGATCGCCAACCGCATGGCTTTCATCAGGTCCTGATAGAACCAAGTGTTCGCCCACGAGATCAGCATCGCGCCCAGGTATTCGTTCGCGCGGATCAGGTGATGGAGGTAGGCACGGGAATAGTCTCGGGCGGCAGGGCACGCACTTTCAGCATCCAGCGGGCGGGTGTCTTCAGCGTGATGCGCGTTCTTCAGGTTCACGCGGCCGCCCCACGTGAACGCCTGTCCGTGCCGGCCGGACCGCGTGGGCATCACGCAATCGAACATGTCAATGCCGCGGCCGACCGCTGCGATCAGGTCCTTCGGCGTGCCGACACCCATCAGATAATGCGGTGTCGCGTGAGGCAGGTACGGGACGGTCGCCTCGAGCGTTTCGACCATCGCCTCGTGGCCCTCACCGACGGCAAGCCCGCCGACCGCATAGCCCGGAAAACCGATCTCGATCAGCGCTTCCGCCGAACGACGACGGAGCTCCGGCTCGGTCCCGCCCTGGACGATGCCGAACAGCGCCTGGCCCGCATGCGCCGTGCCGCCGTCCTGCGCTCGGGCGAAGGCTGCCTTCGAGCGCTCCGCCCAGCGCGCCGATAGCAACATCGCTTCTTCCGCACGCGCGAACTCGGCGGGAAGCGAGATGCATTCGTCGAGCTGCATCTGGATATCGGCACCCAGCAAACACTGGATCTCGATCGAGCGCTCCGGCGTCAGGTGATGCGAAGTGCCATCGATGTGGCTTTTAAATGTGACACCGTCCTCGCTCATTTTGCGCAGGCCGGAGAGCGACATGACCTGGAAGCCGCCTGAGTCCGTCAGAATGGGACCCGGCCAGCGCATAAAGGCATGCAGGCCGCCCAAACAATTTACGCGCTCGGCGCCCGGCCGAAGCATCAGATGATAGGTGTTGCCGAGCAGGATATCGGCGCCGGCATCCGCGACCTGATGCGGGTAAAGCGCCTTGACCGTCGCGGCGGTCCCCACGGGCATGAATGCCGGCGTCTCGATGGTGCCGCGGCTGGTGGTGATCGTCCCGCGGCGCGCAGCCCCGTCCGTCGCTGAAATTTCGAACCCGAACGCCGTCACGCCGCCCGTGCCTCCGGTGCGAGGGTCAGAAGCGAGCTGTCGCCGTACGAGTAGAAGCGATACCGCTCGGCGATCGCATGGTCATAGGCGCGCTTCATCACGTCTTGGCCTGCGAACGCGGAGACGAGCATGAACAGCGTTGACCGCGGCAGATGGAAGTTCGTGATCAGCAGGTCTGCGACGCGGAACCGGAAACCGGGCGTGATAAAGATGTCGGTTTCGCCCGCGAATGGGCACAGCTCGCCGGTCTTGGCGGCGGCCGCCTCGAGCAACCGAAGCGACGTCGTCCCAACAGCAATGATGCGCCCGCCTTGCGCCTTCGCCTGCCGGATGGCTTCAACGGTCGCCTCGTCGATCTCGCCGAACTCTGCGTGCATCCGATGGTCGGCGACGGCCTCCGACTTGACCGGCAGGAACGTGCCCGCACCAACGTGAAGCGTCAGCGTCGCCTGTCCGATCCCGGCGGCTGCAAGGCGATCGAACGTCTCGGGGGTGAAGTGCAAGCCAGCGGTTGGCGCTGCCACGGCACCTTCGGCCCTCGCATAGACCGTCTGATACTGCATGTCGTCGTGGGCGTCTGCCGGGCGGCGGTTTGCGATGTAAGGCGGCAGGGGCATTGCGCCGACGGCTGCGATCGCTGCGTCGAGGGCGGCACCCGAACGGTCGAACGCGAAGAGGAGTGTCCCGTCGTCCGCTTTGGCTTCGACAGTCGCTGAAAGCTTCGTGCCGTCGACAGTCTCCGACGTGGCGAACGTCACCCTGTCGCCAACTGCCAACCGACGGCCCGGCCGGGCGAATGCCTGCCAGCGCGCAGCGTCGTGGCGGCGGATCAGGTTTGCATGGATCGCCACGTGGCGGCCGTCACGGACACGTTCGCCGGTCAGTGCGACGGGCAGCACCTTCGTGTCGTTGAAGACCAG
>JBCBXS010000161.1:0-6093 GCA_039816475.1 Pseudomonadota bacterium
GCGTGGCCATGGGTGATCTCTCAGGTTGGGAGGGGCGGGATCGATTGTCGCTTCAGGAGTGTCGCCGGGGCATGGCGTTCAAGGCTGTGGAAAACCAGCAGACACACCGTCATACGAACGTCGGAAGCGTCGCCTGACTAGCACCGATTTAAGCCGCTTTCTGACGATCCGTGGTGCCGCGCACTGCTTCGTGAACGCCGTGCAAGCCCCGAGAATCACCCGATCTTTTACTATTTGTGAACGCTCTAATTCCCTAGCGCTTGAAATCATGTTCGTTGTGCCGTTATCTGATGAAGTCCGAACCGTAGCGCGCCCCCTTCCCCCAAAGTGCCGCTACGATTTAAGCCCGCGGTCTTCCCCCAGACCGCGGGCTTTTTTCATGCCCGACGGATGATTGGAGCGCGTTGCGCCCGCGAAGGGCTGGCCATCGCCGCTGGTCGAACAGTGCTCAGTCCGAAGACGTCTTCATGATGAAGGGGTTTCCCCCGGCTTCGGCGTTCGAGATCCAGACACTTTTGGTCTGTAGATACTCGTTGATCGCCTCGGCGCCGTTCTCACGGCCAAGCCCAGAGTGCTTGTAGCCGCCGAACGGCATCGTGAAACTCACGGTCCGATACGTATTCACCCAGACCGTCCCGGCCCGGATGCGGCGCGCCATCGTCGTCGCGCGCTTGATTGACTGGGTCCAGACGCCGGAACCGAGGCCGTACATAACGTCGTTGGCGATCCGGACGGCGTCATCCTCATCCTTGAACGTGATGACGGAGAGAACGGGGCCGAACACTTCTTCTTGCGCGATGCGCATGTCGTTGGTCACGCCATCGAAGATCGTTGGCTGCACGAAGTACTTGCCGCCGCCCATGTCTGCGCCAGCTGGTCCGCCACCGAGCACGCAGTTCGCGCCTTCGCCCTTGGCGATATCGATGTAGCCGAGGATTTTTTCATACTGCGGAGGTGTCGTGACCGGGCCGACCTGTGTTGCGAAGTCCTTCGGATCGCCGAGCTTCGCAGTCTTCGCCATCGCGATCAGCTTCTCCATGAACGCGTCATGGATCGTTTCTTGTACGAGGAGGCGAGAACCGGCGATGCAGGTCTGCCCCGTAGCGGCGAAAATCCCGGAGATCGCGCCGCTGACGGCGGCGTCTAGATCACAATCGTCGAAAACGATGTTCGGGGATTTGCCGCCGAGCTCCAGCGAAACCTTCTTGAACGATTGTGCCGCGAGTGATGAAACGCGCGCACCGGTGGCACTGCCGCCGGTGAACGCGACTTTCGCGATCTTCGGATGCGTCACCAGCGGTTCACCGGCCTCTTGCCCGTAGCCGGTGACGACGTTGACGACGCCCGGCGGCAGATCGACCTCTTCGAGGACGAGCCTCACGAATTCCAGGAGCGACGCCGATGTGTATTCCGACGGTTTGATCACCGCCGTGCAGCCCGCCGCCAGTGCCGGTGCGAGTTTCCAACCGACGAGCAATAGCGGCGAATTCCACGGGATGATCATCCCGCACACGCCGACCGGCTCCTTCAGCGTGTAAGTGAACGTGTCAGGCTTATCGACCGGGACGACCGCGCCGTGGATCTTATCGGCGAGCCCGCCGTAGTAGTAATACCACTCCGGCAGGTACTTGAGCTGTGCGCTCATCTCCGAGATGAGCTTGCCGTTGTCCTGGACCTCGACCTCCGCGAGGTAGTCGGCGTGTTTCTCAATGCCCTGCGCGATCCTGCGGAGAAGTTTGCCGCGCGCGGTCTGCGTCACGCGCGACCACGGTCCGCTGTCGAACGCGCGGTAGGCGGCTTCGCACGCAGCGTCGACGTCTTCAGCGCCGCATTGCGGGAACTCCGCCCAGACGTCTCCGGTATAGGGATCAGACGACTGGAAGCGCTTGCCTGATTTCGCGTCGACCCACTGGCCGTCGATGTAGGTCTGGAATGTCTTGATGCCCGTCGCGGCAGCGTCCTGCATGGCGTCTCTCCCGAACAGTTCGACGGCGTAACGCGAGCGTCGCCGTTCTTGCCCGATATGAGGACCGGCCGACGCCAACCCGTCAACCGCAGCCGATGCAGATCAGCCAGCGTCCGCCGGTTGCCATCCAGCCGCTATCGCCTGCTCTTCTGTGCAGAACCACCGGTCGCCGCGCGTCGTGCGAACGCGCGTCCGACGGTAGCTGGGGGACCACGGGACGACGTAGACGCGTTTGCGCGCGAGGTTCCGCCCTTTGATCGGGCAGCCATCGGGGGCTGCGCGGCTTGCCTTCGCCCAGAGCGCGTCACGGTACTCCTCGGGCCGATCAGCCCGACCGCGCCAAATGCCCTTGCGGTCAGACTTTGCCTCAGCCGCAGCGGCGATGAGGTCCGAAGACGCATCGTCGGTTGTGAAGACGGCTCCCCGCTCTACCAGGTGGCGGCTTAGGTCATCGCGGCGGCCCGTCTTGCAAGACGCGAGACGCCGACCGTCGGCTGAGGCACTGACATTCGCTTCGCAAGTCGTTGTCTCGCCGCGTACGAAGCGCGCGAGCAGCCGGGACGCTGATCTTCCGCAGCGCCACGGCCGACCGCGACGCGTCCGGCAAATCTGATTGGCGAGAGGTGCTGCGACGCCCGCAAGTCGAAGCCGTTCGCCGGACAGGATGATTGTCTCGCCATCAATCGCGCGCGCGCGGCCCGAGAGCGTCTCGGTCGAGGGGCCCATCAGTCCGCCGGTCAGTCCGGCAAGGGTCACCTGCGGGAGCGAAATCGCGCTGATAGCCGAGTATCCGCCAAACAGAAGCAGGCCCGCACCACCGGCCAACGCAACGCCCGGCGCGAACTTCCGAACCGGGCCCGAGACGGCGCGGCGCACTCCGCTAAGGGCTGGTGTCGCAGGGACGCGGAACCTCGGCAGTCGTGATGGCATCATCCCGCGCCAATCGATCCGGCCAACGCGATCGGCCAAGCCAGCGCCAAACCGTCTGATGGGCGAGCCTTTTTTCGCGACATTGCGGAGGCGATCGCGAACGTCCTCACGCGATGGTGTCGGCAATTCGCGGATAAGGTTTGCGAACGCGTGGGCGTTGACGCGCGCGGCGTCGCCAGCCTTTACGCCGGCCTCCGCCATCTGTGCTGACGCACCTGCCGCCGCGCTGCGCAAACCACGGCCGAACCTTGCACCGTGCTTCAAGGACGCATCACGGGCGCGGCCGCCGAAGCCGGCCATCACCTGGAGCCCGAAGACGGCGCCTGCGCGAACAGACGTTGCGAACCGGACGACGGCGCGGCGCGAGACACGCATGGTCTGCCGCACGATCTCGCCCGCGGTTCGACGTGCCGCGCGCTTTGCGGCATTTGCCTGTTCGATGCGATTTTCGCGGCGCACGAGGATTGTCGTGCGCACGTGATGATGCCACTCGAACCCGTCAGATTTCCGGCGTCGATTGATCACGCGCGCTCTCCCCCACCGTGCTGCGTCTGCGAACACTTTGCGTCTGTTCCAGACAATGTCTGGCGAAATCGAGACCGTCGCCAGCCCGTTGGGGACAATCCATCATGCCGCCGCGATTCGGTGAAGAAACCGCTCCGTCACGAGCGTTTGAGCGATCGTCATTGGGCGCGAACCGCTGTCGTGCTAAACGCGTAGTCTGACCAAAGGGCGGTTCGTCAGCCGACCCCGATCACTGGATGGATCATGATGCTTTCAGTTTGGATGCGCCGTGCCGGTCTCGCTTTTGGACTGGCGGTGGTACTGCTGGGCTCCGCGGGGTTCGCTGTGGTGACCTCAGATCGTGCAAGCGCGATGGGTTCCGAGCCGAAACCGAAGGTCGACTGCCGGAAGAAGAAGAACAAAGACCGGAAGGAGTGCCGGAAGCAGTCATCGTCGCTGACCGACGATGAGATCTATCAGGCGAGTTACCTGCTCGCGACCGACGGTGAGTATGCCAAAGCCAAGGCACTGCTGTTGCAGGCGGCTAATCAAGACGACCCGCGCATTCTGAACTACCTCGGTTTCACGACGCGCAAACTCGGCGATCCGGAAGCGGCACTGGGGTTCTATAGCAAAGCGCTTGAAGCCCGGCCGGATTACGCGGAGGCCCGTTCGTATCTGGGCGAAGCGCTGATCGAGCTCGGGCGACTGGACGATGCCAGACGAGAGCTCGACCAGATCGAGACGATTTGTGGGACGGCGTGCGAGCCTTACGCGAAGCTTTCTGATCGGCTGCAGAAGGCACTGCAATCGTCACCGGCCACGGGCAAGGGCTCGTAAATCGAAGTTTGCGGTTTCTGGCGGTTGCGCAACCAGCCGATCGCGCTCGGTTGCGTTACTTCAATTTCCGCACATCCCAGATACGCACCTGACCGTCGTCTGACGCGGTCGCGATGCGCGTTGCCTTCGGGTCGGCGGACATCGACAGAACGCGCTGGCCGTCTGATCCGAAGGTCTGTTGCGAACGGCCGCGCCGCACATCCCAGATCGTCAGGCGTCCATCTGTGCTCGTCGATGCGATGCGCTTGCCGCCATCCAGAAACGAAATCCCGGACACTTCGCCATCATGGGCGCGTAGCCGTGCAATGCGTCGCGATCCCCGCGAGGACCACACGCGAATTTGCCCGTCAAGATCGCCCGACGCGATCCTCTTGCCGTCGGCTGAGACCGCGACCGCTGTGACGAAGTCTTTGTGGCCCCGATAGGTGCGGATAAGGCTCAACCGGCGGCGGTCCCAGAGCTTTACAGTCTTATCGGCACTCGCAGAAACCAGGCGCGCCCGCGTCGGGTCGTAGGCGACGGCGTGGGCGGCGCTATCGTGACCGGCGAACACGTGCGTCGGGGCATCCGGCGTCTTGGCAGTCCAGAGCGTGACCGCCCAGTCGTGGGCGGCAGCGGCGAGCGTCTCACCGCGATCGAGGAAGGTGACGGACCAGATGCGTGCTTCGTTGCGCTGGAAGCGTGCGAGCCGCTCGCCCGTCTCGAGGTCCCAGATCGCGATTGCGCCGTTCTCGTGACCGGTGGCCGCGCGCTGACCGGTGACAGCAAGCGCGGTCGCGCGGCCATCATCCAACTCCAGCGTGCGGACGAGATTGCCCCAACGCGCGCCCCAGATTTTGAGCGACTTGTCGGCGCCGGCCGTCAACAGCCAAGTCCCGCCGAACGCGAAACGGACGTGATCGGTGCCACCGTCGTGCGGCGCGAACCGGCGAATAAGGAATGAATCTTGAGGGCTCGCGCTGGAGGCGACGTTTTGGCCGCGGACGACGATCTCCGGCCACGACTGCTGGAGAAGGACGATGCCGGTTGCGACTGCTGCGCCCATGGCGAGGCGCGCCCCGGCTTTGCGCAGGAGGCGGCGCGGCGACCGGTTGCGTGCTGTGCGTTTTCGAATTGCGGGCAGCCTGGCTGCAGCAGCGTGATCCGGAACCGCGAGGGCTGCGGCTGCAACCGGCGCGGGCGCCAGGCGCGCGGTCGGCTCGGGCCGGCGCGGGGTCTGCTGAGCCGGACGTGTGCGTCGCGCGAACCAGCCGTTCGGGTGCGTGACTGGCAATGCGGCTTCGGCTTGGTCGCTCGGAGGTGGTTCCGGAACCGCGGCGGCGAGCCGGTCGCGCAAGGGTGTGTCTTCGAACGCCGCCGCTGCCAGTGACGGCGCTTCGTCGCCTGCTGCCGAAGATCCGGACCCACCGGAGGACAGCAGTGCCGCCGCCCGACCAGGGCGACGCGTGCGCCAACCGCCGAGCAATCCGCGGCCCTCGTCTGGTGCCATAAGCGCTGACCGCCAGCGCGCAATGGAGCGTGGTCGCCGCGATGCATCGAGCGTGAGCCCGCAATCGATTGCATCGAGGAACCCGCGCCGGTACGAGCCAAGCGCCATCTCGTGCGCGGGCGCGAGCTCATCGCATGAAAGTCGCGTCGGCGCATCGGCCGGGCGCTTGCCGGTGACCGCGTGATAGAGCGTCGCGGCGAACGCGTAGATGTCCGTCCACGGACCCTGTCGCTCGCTGGTCTCGCCGTACTGCTCGAACGGGCTATAGCCGGGCTTCACCAATGCACTCAACACGCGCGAGCGGTTCGCGACTTCGCCTCGCGCCGAGCCGAAGTCGATCAGCACGGGTGACTTATCAGGCCGG
>JBCBXS010000162.1:0-6069 GCA_039816475.1 Pseudomonadota bacterium
CATCGCCGGCCTGTTCAGCGCCAGAGACTTTCGCCCGCGTGATGGCGTGCACCGTCTCTGCGAGATCGCTGAGCATCTGGACCGGATCGCCGCCGTCGCGATGCAACTGATCGAACGCCGCAAGCGCGTCAGGCGCCCGCCCGGACAAGACCAGATCGAGCACCTCGAAGATGCGCCCGCGGTCGGCGAGGCCAATCATGGCCCGCACGCCGTCCGCAGTCACCGCACCCGAGCCCATCGCAATCGCCTGATCGAGAATAGAGAGCCCATCGCGCACGGAGCCCTCAGCCGCCCGTGCGATGAGCGCGAGAGCATCTTCTTCTGCGGTCGCGCCTTCGGCTTCAGCTATTTTCCGGAAGTGGTCGACCAGTGTCGGCACCTCGACACGACGCAGATCGAAACGCTGGCACCGCGACAGCACAGTCACCGGTACCTTGCGGATTTCCGTCGTCGCGAAGATGAACTTCACGTGCGGTGGCGGCTCTTCCAGCGTCTTCAAAAGCGCGTTGAACGCGCCCTTCGAGAGCATGTGGACTTCATCAATGATGTAGACCTTGTAGCGCGCGTTCAGCGGCCGGTATCGCGCGCCCTCGATGATCTCGCGGATGTTGTCGACACCGGTGTTCGACGCGGCATCCATTTCGAGCACGTCGGGATGGTTTGACTGAATGATTGCGCGGCAGTGCGCGCCGTAGCCTTTGAGATCAACCGTCGGGCCTTCCGCCTGGTCGGCCTCGATCGGCTCGAAGTTCAAAGCGCGGGCGAGAATTCGCGCCGTCGTCGTTTTGCCGACACCGCGGACGCCGGTCAGCATATAGCCCTGCGCGATCCGGTCCGACGCGAACGCATTGCGCAGCGTCGTGACCATCGCATCCTGGCCGATCAGATCATCAAACGTCTCGGGCCGGTATTTCCGCGCGAGGACGACATAGCCGTCGCCCCCGGTACCGGCGCTCCCCGCGCCACCGAGCTCAAACCCGGTTTGACCATCGTCCTGCTCACCCATACCGCCGGAGTCAGCACGCCGGAGCGGCGACGTAAAGCGGTGGCGGGGAGCAGCCTCTCGTAATCCCGGTGTTGATCGGTCGGTCCCGAGGCGGCTTCGCGACACCGCAGGACCCGGTTCACGGTCAGGACAGCATCGGACAACCGAGCAATTTGCGGAGCGCGGCGCTCAGCTCGCGGTTGTCATCGGCATGGGCGTAGACCCCACCGGTTGCCTCCGTGAGGCACCGCAAATGCTGGCGACCAATCTCAGGCGTCAGCGCAAACCCGATCACATGGACCGTGATGCCTGGCGTGATCGAAGCAATCCGTTGCGCGAGACGACACGGCCGGCCGGAGCAGCTTTCGAGACCGTCCGTGACGAGGACGATCACGCCTTTGCCGCCGCGTTCGGCCAACGTTTGCTGGGCACGCGCCACGGCACGGGCCAGCGGCGTACTTCCCCGAGCGGGCGTTGCCTGAAGCGCTGCAGTGATCTGCTGGTCAGTATTCAGCGCCGGTGCGACCCGCATCTCGACGCGAGAGCAGCCGGCATAGGTGACGAGGCCCGTCTCGCGAACGCCAGTGATGTCGGGGAGAACTTCCGTGACGGCCGCCCGGGCCGTCGCAATCTTCAAGGAACCGCGGTGGGACACACCCATCGAGCCGGACGCATCGAACACGATCATCGCCGTTTCAATGCAGCTGTTCCGTTTGGCACCTGCCGAAAGCGCTGGCAGCGCGAAGAATGCGACCGCGGCGACCAGCGATCGCCAAAACCATCGGGGACGTTTGATCAGCATGCGCGATCATTCAACGGGATGTTGCTTAGCGCAAATGAACTTTTGGGCGGGGGCAGCTGGTAGAGAGCGTGGGAACAGACGTGTCGATCACCGGTTCGGTAACCAGGCAGTCCCGTGGCGTTGGAGCGGATGGGCGAAGCGTCGCAGATCCCATTTGCGCGCGCGGAAGTGTTGCTGCGGCCTGCGCGCGAAAGCCCCCCGCGAGGTTTGCAAATTGTAATTGGCACATCTGAGCGGCGGCACGATATCAGGGCTGTAACCGTCGTTTCACTCCCTGCCTGCACGGAGCCCCCCGATGACGAAATCCGTATCCTCCTTTGATCGCCGTACCCTCCTCGCCGCCGGTGGCGCGACGCTCGCGACCGCTGCCATGGGCCTCACCGTCCCGGCCACCGCCGCCGGTCTTGCACCGACGCCTTCGATGCGCGGTGGCTCGAACAATTATCGACCTGGCGCGCCGATCGTCGACCGCATCGGCGGCGGCGGCTTCTGGATGTCCGGCACAGTGCGCCGCGCCGGTGATGGCGCGCCGCTCCCCGGCCAGCGTATCCAGATTTGGGCGCACACGACCGAGGGCTACGAGAGCGATCCGCAGAGCCATGGCGCGACACTCACTGACGCGAATGGCGTGTTCCGCCTCGAGATGCCGCAGATCGTGCCAGCCTTCGGCCAGCCGCACGCGCATCTCGCCTACGACAGCGGCGACTTCGAAACGGTCTTCCTCCGCCCGGTCATGCCAAGCGCCAGTGACAAGAGCCTCGAAGCGCACTTCGTCCTGAAGCCGGCCTGAGCCCTTTGGCGGCGACGCGAGCGTCACCATCAGTCTCGACGTCGCGCGCGATCCTGATCTGGGTCGCGCTGGCGATTGCGATCGGCGTGCCGGTGGTGGCGGCCGCCTTCAGCCCGCAACTGCAATGGCGTGATGCGATCTATATCGCGTCGAGCTTTGCGGGGATCGCAGCATTATCGCTCATGCTGATCCAGCCGCTGCTGATCGCCGGTGCACTGCCACGGCTGACGCCCTATCTAAGCCGGCGCGTGCACCGTTGGGTCGGGGTTGCGCTCATCGTGTCCGTAATCCTGCATGTTGTAGGCCTTTGGATCACGAGCCCGCCCGACGTGATCGACGCGCTGACGTTTACGTCACCCACGCCGTTCTCGGCCTGGGGTGTCGTGGCGATGTGGGGCGTCCTTGTCGTCGGCGCGATGGTGGCGGCCAGACCATCACTCGGCCTTCGCCCGCGAACCTGGCGGCTGATCCACACGGGGCTTGCGGCGCTCATCGTGACCGGCACGATTGTTCACACGGTCCTCATTCAGGGCGCGATGGAAACGGTCTCGAAGACTGCGCTCTGCGTGCTCGTCGGTCTCGCGACCGTGCGTGTTCTGGCAGACGTGTGGACGGCCGCGGCCCGCCGCCGCCGTGACACGCAGGACAGCGCGCCGCCAACGGCCGCTGAATAGGCCCAAACGCTCGCGCCTGATGCGCGTCTCTCTCAGGCACTATTCTGCCGCCGTCTCGAGGGGAAAGAGCTGCGGGAAAAACGCGCCAGAGAGGCGGTCGCCTTCGCGGTAGCCTGCGGCCTCGAACATGCGGCGCTCGTCCTTCGCCCAGTCTCCCCGATACCGAATGCGGCCATCCGGCGCCGTCATCCGAAGCGTAAAACGCCGCACGGTTTTCGTCGGGACCGTTTCGGCGAGACCGCCGTGCAGTGTGCGCATGTCGAAGAAAATGCAATCGCCTGGCTCGAGGTCCCACTGCAGCACATCGTAGGCATCCGGATTGGCCGCAACGTCGGGCGGCGCGAAGTACCGCTGGCCGTTGACCTCAACGCCGGCATCACCCTCTAACGCCGGGCCATCCTGCTGGTGCCCGTCGCCGAAGCGGACGCGCATGAACAGCTTATCCCAAAGGTGCGAGCCCTTCACGAAGCCGATCCCGTCCTCGCGCGCGACGGGCTCGAGCGGCAACCAGAGCACGCACATCGTGCCCTCAAAATCGAAGTACGCGAGGTCCTGGTGGAAAGGCGGCCGCGACCGCGAGCCGGCTTCGCGCAAGAACCAATTGTCCATGACAAGATTGATCGATTGAACACCCAGCAGACGAGCCGCCAGTGCGCCGCAAGGGCTGTCGTGCACGAACGCGCGAAACTCTGGAAACTCATCCCAGACCCAGAAGTCCTCGATGTATGCGGGCGCATCGGGGTCCTTCGTATGGCGCGCAAGGCGAGGCGAGGGATTGGCGAGATCGCTGTCGATCCCGCGGCCCAGGGTTTCGAGCCACGCGCGATCGAACGCACCGCGTAGGCAAACCGCGCCGTCTCGCTTGAAGTCTGCAATCGCGGACGCGTCGACAATGTCCTCAGGTTGTGCGGCCATCAGTTTCATCTCCGGAACGCGTAGGCGACCCGCAAGGCTGTAAAACCATCAACGCCCGTTTGCCTGCCGCCATTCGGCGAACTCGGTCAGCGTTGCCTCTTCGGTCGCCGGATAGAGCCCGAGGATTGACCGGCCCTGCTCGACTTTTTCTGTGACGAAGTCCTCGAACGCCGTCATCTCGGTTGCCTCGTCGGCGATGTCGTCGGCGAGCTCGGCTGGCAGAATAATGACGCCGTCACTATCGCCCACGACAACATCGCCCGGAAACACCGGCGCATCTCCGCACCCGATCGGGCCGTTGATCTCGATCGCCTGATGGCACGTCAGGTTGGTCGGTGCCGACGGCCGCTTATGGAACGACGGCATGTCGAGCGCCGCGATCGCCTCGGCATCACGGAACCCGCCGTCGGTCACCAGGCCGGCGACACCGCGCTTCATCAATCGGGTCGCAAGGATGGACCCCGCCGAAGCAGCTCGCGGGTCCTTTCGGCTGTCGATGATAAAGACCGCGCCCGGCGGACACTCCTCGACAGCTTTCCGCTGCGGATGCGCACGATCGCGAAAAACATCGATTGGGTTCAGGTCCTCGCGCGCGGGAATGTAGCGCAGGGTGAAGGCCTCCCCGACCATGGTCGGCTGGCCCGGCGCCAGCGCATGGACGTCCTGCACCATCTGGTTACGCAGCCCGCGTTTGAAGAGCGCCGTCGAGATCGTGGCCGTACTGACCCGACGAAGCTTCTCGCGCGTCACATCACTGAGCGGCATTCCGCGTCTCCTGAGTTGGCCTGCATCTCGCGGGCTCTGCCGACCGCGACGTTACCGAAACAGATGCGGCAGGGTAAGCGAGATCGCCGGCACAAAGGTGATCAGCATCAGCGCGACGAGGATCGCGATATAGAACGGCCAGATCGTCCTCACCGCCTGCTCGATGGGAATGCGGCCGACGGCGCAGCCGACGAACAGGCAGGATCCGACCGGCGGCGTGCAAAGCCCGAGCCCGAGATTGACCAGCAGCATGATGCCGAACTGCAGCGGGTCCATTTCCAGGCTTTTCGCCAAGGGCAGGAAGATCGGCGTGCAGATCAGGATGAGCGCGGCCATGTCCATAATCATCCCGAGGATGAGCAGCACGACATTGATGAGCAGCAAAATCAGGATCGGGTTGTCGGTCAGCCCGGTCATGAGCGCGACGGTCTTCGATGGGACCTGATGGAACGTCAGCATGTAGGCGAACGCGCCGGCACACGCGATCAGGATCATGACCATCGCCGTGGTCCGCACTGACTGCAGCACGGCAAGCTTGAAGTTTTCCCAAGTGCTTGCCCGGTAGACGAGCAGTGTCACGAGGAACGCGTAGATCGCACCGAACGCACCGGACTCGGTGACGGTGAACACACCTGACAGCACCCCGCCGACGATAATGACGGCGGTCAAAAGACCCGGGACCGCTGCGATGAACGTCACCAGCAGCGCCGTCCAACCGGGGAACGCTTCTGCCTGGTAACCGCGCCGCACCGCCACAATGTAGGCAGCCGCTGCGAGACACAGGCACATCAGGATTCCGGGGATGACGCCTGCGAGGAACAACTGCGAAATCGAGATGCCGCCACCGGCTGCGATCGCAAAAATGATCATGTTGTGGCTCGGCGGGATCACGATGCCCGCCAGCGACGACGTCACGGTGACGTTCACCGCGTAGTCCGCGTCGTAGCCCTTCTCCTTCATGACCGGCATCAGGATCGAGCCGAGCGCGGAGATGTCGGCAACGGCCGAACCGGAGATGCCGCCGAACAGCATTGACGAGAAGACATTGACGATACCGAGTCCGCCCCTGACAGCGCCCACGGCAGCTGAGGCAAACTGGACAAGACGCAACGCAATCCCGCCGCGGAACATCAACTCG
>JBCBXS010000163.1:0-6069 GCA_039816475.1 Pseudomonadota bacterium
AGCCATCTTGGCGGAAAGGGACACTTCCGATTTCGCGATAGTCCAAGCGCCCGACGATCACGGAATGGGCGCGTTGGCGACGGCCGAGCGACGCTTAGCGCAAATCGCTCAGCGCGCGGCAGGGCTGCGGCCCATTTCGTGATACTCGGCGTTGGGCTGCATCTCGGTCGCGGCTGCGAGGCGGTTGGACATATTATAAAAGCCCGCAACGGCTGCGATGTCCCAGATCCCACGGTCGCTGAAACCCGCGGCCCGCAGCGCGGCCCGGTCAGCCTCGACGATCTTGGCCGGGGCTTCGGTCAGCTTCACCGTGAACTCGAGCATCGCGGTCTGGCGCTGATCGAGGTTGGCGGCCCGCCAATTGTGCTTGATCGTGTCGCCGAATGCCGCGTCGCCTGCGCGAACCCGGACGGCTGCACCATGGGCTGTCAGGCAATAATGGCAGTGGTTCACGGCGCTGACGGCAACGGCGATCATTTCGCGCTCGAGCTTGGATAGCTCGCTGTCGGCAAGCATCAGGTCGTCAACCATGTCGATGAAAGCCTGAAGCTTTGCGGCGTCGAAGGCATAAGCGCGGAGCACGTTCGGCACGAAGCCGAGCTTCTCCATGCATTTTGCGAAGTAGGCTTCAAGTTCCGCCGTCTTCTCGGCGTCCGGACCGAGATCAAGCGCGGTCACCCTGTCTGCGTTAGCCATCCCGATTCCCTTGCTTGCTGCTCCTGCCAGCGTAGTCCCGTCACGGGCCCGTCACCAAACTCTGATGCGACGTGGACGGCAGGTGGATGACACGCGGCGGCTGCAAGTGTTTGCTGAATGGCGCGGCACGCAGGGCGAGACGTCGGGCAGAGACTTGGGAGACGGGTGATGAGTGAGCGCGGAAGCCTTAGCGAAACAGGTGGACACACAACTGGCTCTGACGACCGAGGCGCCGGTGCGGGCGCCGCCGGTGACAGCGTCGTCGACCGCCTGCCTGAGCGGCTGAAGACGGTCGCAGGCGCGATCATCTCAGGCCTCGCCCGGCAGGATCGTTCATCGCTCGACGGCCGTACACTTGAGGCGATGGCGGCTGCCGGCACGGAAGCCATTGAGAGGTACGACGGGGCCGCGCCCGAAATCATCGTCAGTGCAGAGGCGCCGCAGGGCCGCACGATCCTCGCCATCGCAAACCGCGACCAGCCGTTTCTTGTCGACAGCGTCATGAGTGCTGTTACGGACGCAGACATCGATGTCGCGTTGCTCGCCCATCCGGTTTTCGGAGTGGCCCGCGATGCAAGTGGCCGCCTGTCCGGGGCACCTCGCGTCGCGACGGGGAACGGCGAAGGGCACGTGCGCGAAAGCCTGATCGTGCTCGCGCTTGATGATGTCACCGAGCCGGTCCGCGCGGGCCTCGTTGCCGAACTCGCAATTGTGTTGCGCCAGGTCGGTGAGGCGGTCGCGGATTGGCATGCGATGATGGACGCGTTGAAGACGGCGATGGCCGGCCTCGAGCGCGGTATGCAGTCGGGCCTCGGCAACGCGCGTCTGGAAGAGCACTCCGCTGAGTCGCTTGAATTTTGTCGTTGGCTGCTGGACGGGCACTTCACATTCCTCGGCACGCGATTGTTCCGGCTCGACGGTGATGCAGCGTCAGGCGCGGTTCAGGTGGTCGAGGGCTCGAACCTCGGCGTCTTGCGCGACCCGAACGTCGAAGTCCTGCGCCAGGGCCGGGACATGACGGCAATGACGCAGGAGGTTCGCGACTTCTATCTGGAGCCGCGCGCTGCGCTGGTGACGAAGTCCAACGTGGTGAGCCGCGTCCACCGCCGCGCGCATATGGATTATGTCGGCCTTAAAACATTCGGCCCCGACGGCGCGCTGACCGGCGAACTGCGGATCGTCGGCCTGTTCACGTCGAAGGCCTACATGCTCTCACCGCAGGAGATCCCGCTTCTCCGTTTGAAAACCAAACGCGTGATCGCAGCGGCGGGCTATGCGCCGGGCAGCCACGACGCGAAAGCGCTCGTCCATCTAATTGATACGTTTCCGCGCGATGAGCTGTTCCAGATCGATGCTGAACGGCTCGGCGCCTGGCTGCCGCACATCATGGAGCTGGAGAACCGGCCGCAGACGCGCGTGTTCGTCAGACCCGACCGGTTTAACAGGTTCATCTCTGCGCTCGTCTACATCCGCCGCGAACGGTTCTCGACTGCCGTGCGCGAGGAGGTCGGCAACATCCTCGCCGAGGCCTACGGCGGCGAGGTGCGGATGTTCCAGCCGTACTTTACGGATGGGCGGCTCGTTCGCGTGCACTTCATCATCGCGCGCTTCGAGGGCGAGATCCGCGCGCCGGACGAGGCGGCGCTCGAAGCCGACATCGCAGAGGCAACGCGCACGTGGCGGGACCGGCTCGCCAACGCGATCACCTCGAGCGAGACGCCGCTATCGCCGCAGGCCGCCCGCTACTGCGCTGCGTTTCCGGCCGGATATGCCGAGACCTTCTCGACGTCGCGCGCTCTCGATGACGCTCGCGCCATGGAGCAGATGGCGGCGGATGAAGAGGTCGCTGTCCGCTTTATGCCGGAGGGGGGCGAGGCCTCAGCCGGATCGGTCGACGTTGCGATCTATGCCCGCGACAAGCCGCTACCGCTTTCGGAGCGCGTCCCGGTGCTGGAGCAGATGGGCTTCCACGTCATCGACGAGCAGAGCTTCCGCGTTCCGTTTCCCCTGAGTGACGGCGCAGCCGATATCGTCGTCCACGATATGCATCTGGAAGCGGCTGGCACGGCTTCAACCGAGATCGCAGAAGCGCGGGACCGTCTTGGCGAGACGTTCCAGAAAGTCCAGTCGGAAGACGCTGAAAGCGACGGCTTCAACGGCCTCGTGCTCTCCGCCGGCCTCGCCTGGCGCGAAGTCGCGGCGTTGCGGGCTTATGCGCTTTATCTGAGGCAGACGTCAGCGCCCTTCGCGCCGGATTACGTCGCTGAGACACTGCTGGCGTATCCGGCGATCGCAGCCGACCTGCTCCGCCTCTTCGATGTGCGGTTCAACCCGGCGCTCGGTGACGATATCGAGGCGCGCGAGCGGGATATGGCCGTAATCCGCTCGGATATCGAGCCCGCACTCGAGACGATCCCGAGCCTCGATCAGGACCGCCTCATTCGCAATCTGATTGCGCTGATCGATGCGACAGTCCGCACGAACTTCTATCAACGGGATGAGGCAGGCGCGCCGCCGGAGGCGATTGCCTACAAGTTCGACAGCCGCAAGCTTGCGCTGTTGCCTGACCCGAAGCCCTACCGCGAGATCTGGGTCTACAGCCCGCGCGTCGAAGGTGTGCATCTTCGTTTTGCGCCGATCGCCCGCGGCGGGCTCCGCTGGTCGGATAGGCCGCAGGATTTCAGAACCGAAGTTCTGGGTCTCGCGAAGGCCCAGCAGGTCAAGAACACCGTCATCGTGCCCGAAGGTGCAAAGGGTGGTTTCGTGCCGAAGCGACTGCCTCGCGAAGGGGGGCGCGATGCCGTCGTCGCAGAAGCGGTCGCGAGCTACCAGCTCTTCATCGGCACGTTGCTCGACATCACGGACAACATCGTCGACGGCGCGATCGTGCCGCCGGAGCGCGTTGTCCGTTACGATGGAGATGATCCCTATTTGGTGGTCGCAGCCGACAAGGGCACGGCGACGTTCTCCGACTACGCCAACGCGATCTCGCAGGCCAAGGGCCACTGGCTCGGCGACGCCTTCGCGTCGGGTGGCTCGGCCGGCTACGACCACAAGAAGATGGGCATCACCGCGCGCGGGGCCTGGGAATGCGTGAAGCGGCACTTCCGCGAGATGGACCGTGATATCCAGTCTGAGCCGTTCACGGTTGTCGGCGTCGGCGATATGTCCGGCGACGTCTTCGGCAACGGAATGCTGCTCTCGAAGACCACGCGCCTGATCGCAGCCTTTGACCATCGCGACATCTTCATAGATCCCGACCCGGATGCCGCGGTCTCGTTTGCCGAGCGCGAGCGGCTGTTCGCACTCGGGCGGTCGAGCTGGCAGGACTACGACAAAGCGAAGATCTCGAAGGGCGGCGGTATCTTCCCGCGGAGTTCGAAGTCGATCCCGCTTTCGGCGGAGGCGCAGTCAGCGCTCGGTCTCGAGCAGGATGCGGCGACACCGAACGAGGTGATGCGCGCGATCCTGAAAGCGTCGGTTGACCTGCTTTGGTTCGGCGGGATCGGGACCTACATCAAGTCGGCGGAAGAGAGCGACGACGAGGTCGGTGACCGCGCCAACAACGCAATCCGCATTATCGCGGCCGACGTCGGCGCGAAGGTCATCGGCGAGGGCGCGAACCTCGGCGTCACGCAGCGTGGCCGAATCGCGTTCGCGGCCAACGGCGGCCGGCTCAACGCGGACTTCATCGACAACTCGGCCGGCGTCAATTCCTCCGACCTTGAGGTCAACATCAAGATCGCATTCGGGCAGGCGATCGCCGCCGACAAGCTCGACGAGGCAAAGCGAAACACGATCCTCGAGCAGATGACGGAGCAGGTCGCTGAAGCCTGCCTCTGGAACAACCGGCAACAAGCGCTCGCGATCAGTCTCGCGTCGATGGGCAGCGAGCGGCTCGGCTTCCAGGCGCGGCTGATGGAGCAGCTCGAAGCGCGTGGGCTTCTCGATCGCGAGCTAGAGGAATTGCCAACCGACACGCAACTCGCTGAGCGGAGCACTGCGGGGCTTGGGCTTTATCGACCTGAGGTCGCTGTGTTGTTGAGTTACGCCAAGATTGCCATCGCGGCTGATCTCATGCGCAGCACACTCGCCGACGACCCGACGTTCGAGACCCTGCTGTTTGATTATTTCCCCGATGAAATGCACGGGGACTTCGCAAGTGAAATTCGCGGGCATCAGCTCGCAAAGAACATCATCGTCACGCGCATCACGAACGTGATGGTCAATCGTGGCGGTCCGGCCGTCGTGATGCAGTTGGCCGACGAAACAGGGCGCACCGTCGGTGAGATCGCAAAGAGCGTGATGGCGTCGCGCGCGATCTTCGGACTTCAGGATCTCTGGGCGCTGCTCGAAGCCGAAGGCCGCGCAATGTCGGGCAACGACGAGCTGAAAACCTTTGCGATGACCCGCAACGTCCTCCTCGACCAGTCCGCAATGATCTTGCGGCTCGGCGATGAGAGCCCGGTGCAGGCGCTCGTCGAGCAGTACAGCCCGGCTGTCCGCAGCCTGTTCGATGGGCTCGATGACATCCTGACCGAGACGCAGTCGTCGAAGCTGGATGCTGCGGTCGGAGCCTTCGAATCGTCCGGCCTCAGCCGCGAACTCGCAACCAAGCTCGCGCGGCTCGAGCCCGCCCGCATGACGATCCCGGCCTCGCGATTGGCTGTTGAAAGCGGCGCGCCGTTCGAGACAGCGGCGAAAGCTGTGTTTGCCGCCATTGAACGGCTCGACGTGCAAGCCGTACGGACGGCCGTCGCGGATCAGGGATTCACCGACTACTTCGACCGGCTCGCTATCTCCAGCGCGCTGGCCGACATCGATCGCACGGTCCTTCGTGCCGCATCCGCTGATCTCAGCGGCGACGCGGCTGTCGCCCGGCGCATCGAGATCGCAGCAGATCGCCTGCGGAGTGTCGTCAGCGCCGGCGACCTCACCGTGTCGCGCCTGACGGTTGCGGCGGGCCAGATGCGCGATATCGTGGGCGCATAAACCGCGACGGCCTTCGGGCCATCGCGCAAGAAAACGATCAGAAGACGTTCGGGAGGACGGCCGTCGTGGCACGCAAGAAACCGGAAGAGCTGCGCTCATGGCGCTGGATGGGCCCCAGCGATCTGCGGTCCTTCGGGCACCGCTCCCGCATGCGGCAGATGGGCTACGCGCTTGATGACTGGAAGGACCGGCCGGTCATCGGGATCATCAACACGTGGAGCGACATCAACCAGTGCCACAAGCATCTGCGGGATCGCGCTGAGGACGTGAAGCGTGGCGTTCTGCAGGCGGGCGGTTTCCCGCTGGAGTTGCCGGCCATCTCGCTGTCGGAACAGTTCGTGAAGCCGACAACGATGCTCTATCGCAACTTCCTCGCGATGG
>JBCBXS010000164.1:0-6048 GCA_039816475.1 Pseudomonadota bacterium
CAGGCCGACCTCTACGTTTCGATCGACAAGTTCATCCCGGAACTCGACCCGGAGGACTACGAACTCGACGGGGCCTGAGATAATGAGCGGCGTCCGGGCTTCGTCGATCAGGATCGAGTCCACCTCGTCGACGATGGCGTAGGCATGATCGCGCTGGACCATCTCGCGACGGTCCATCTTCATGTTGTCGCGCAGGTAATCGAAGCCGTATTCGTTGTTGGTGCCGTACGTGACGTCGCAATCGTACTGCGCCTTGCGGTCACCGTCGTCCTGGTCGTTCAAGATGCAACCGACGGTCAGACCGAGGAACCGGTAGACCTGGCCCATCCACTCGGCGTCACGCCGGGCGAGATAGTCGTTCACGGTGACGACATGCACGCCGCGGCCGGCAAGGGCGTTGAGGTAGACCGGAAGCGTCGCGACCAGCGTCTTGCCTTCACCGGTCTTCATTTCGGCGATCTTGCCGTCGTGCAGCACCATGCCGCCAATGAGCTGAACGTCGAAGTGGCGCTGGCCCAGCGTCCGCTTCGCCGCCTCGCGCACCGTGGCAAACGCCGGCACCAGCAGACTGTCGAGGCTCGCTCCGTTTTTCACCTGCTCGCGGAACTCCTCCGTCCGCGCGCGCAACGCGTCATCGGACAAAGCTTCGATCTCGGCCTCGAGCCCGTTGATCTGGTCAACGCGGCTCCGATAGCCCTTCACACGGCGTTCGTTCGAAGAACCGAACACCTTCGAAGCCAGTTTTCCGAGCGAAACCATTCACAAATTCCGTGACTGCGGGCCGTCGACAACCGGGCCCGGATTAGCTTGACGACGTGCGATCCCGAGCGAACAACGCCGGAACATGCGTTCAGATAATGGCGCACGCACTGGGAGCGCGTGTCGCGGCGGCCCATCGTCAGTTGTAGGAGAGGACGACCGGCCGTCGGTCCGCGGTCCATCGTGGTGGTGACATAGGAATGCGCCATAGCCTTTGTCAATTCGCGCGCCTCAAGGCAGAAAGCGCGACGATCCGGGCCTTTCCGGGCCCAGTGATCGTGTCGGATTAGTAACTGGCAGGTCCTGTGGCCCTGAGCGATAACGCGGCCCGCCTGATCAGGCCCACCGATTGAAGGAACGAACCGTTGCGCAAACTGAGCAAACGAAACCACGCCGCGGTGACGGCATTTGCGACCGCTGCGGCGCTTGCTCTCGCAACGACAGCCGGGTTCGCAGACGACACGACCGTTGTCGCCAAGGTCGATGGCGCCGTGATCACCGAAGCCGACATGAAAGCAGCGCGCGCCGAAATCGGACAGCAGATCGCGCAAATGCCGCCACTGGCGCAGCGTCGCGTCCTGATCGAATTTCTGATCGAGAACCAGCTTGTGGCCGGCTCGAACGGCGGCAAGTCGATCGCCGACACTGACCTTTATAAGTCACGGCTGGAGTACTCGAAGCGACGCATTCTCCGCGACATCTACTTCGAGAAGAACGTCCGCGACGCGGTGACCGAGAAAGGCATCAAGGCGTTCTACGAGAAAGAAGTCGCCAAGATCCCGGCCACGGAAGAAATTCAGGCAGCCCACATCCTCGTGAAGGAAGAGGAGAAGGCGAAGGAGCTTTACGAGAAGCTCGTCCACGATGGCGACTTCGCCGAGATCGCAAAGGCCAATTCGATCGATCCCGGCAGCAAGGCGCGCGGTGGCGACCTTGGCTACTTCGCGAAGGGCCAGATGGTGCCGGCGTTCGAGAAGGCAGCGTTTGCTCTGAAGGAAGGCGAGATCTCCGAACCGGTGAAGTCGCGCTTTGGCTGGCACATCATCAAGTTGACGGACCGCCGGACAAAGGAACCGCCGAAGCTTGAACAGCTCAGCGATCGCATCAAGCAGGTGCTTATCCGGCAGAAGGCGAAAGAGGTTGTCGAGAAACTGCGTGCGGACGCGAAGATTGAATACGTCGATCCGCAGGTGAAGAAGCAGATCGACAGTGAGAATGCCCGGAGCAAGAGTCAGTCCTCCCCAAAGCCCGCGGAGAAAAACTAACCGGTGCCAACAGCGGGCGGTTTGACCGCTGGATTGGAACTGAGCCCGGGTCGGGCCGGAACAGATCGCTGTTGCCTTTGATGGGCCGCTTGCATCCAAGCGGCCCATTTGTTTTGTGCAGCCGACGCAGGCTGCGGCAACCGCAGCGCTCCTCAAGACCCGCGTTGGTTTGCCATGGCCTCCGACATCCCCGTCTCTCCGTTCGCGCCGCACGAAGACCGTTCGGCTTTCAAGCCGGTGACCGGCGCGCGTTTCGCGTCGATTGAGGCGGGCATCAAGTATCGCGGGCGTAAGGACCTGATGCTCGCGGCGTTCGACGAGGGCACGGTGGCGGCCGGCGTCACCACGCAATCGAAGACCTGCTCTGCGCCGGTCCTCTGGTGCCGCGATCAGTTGGCTCACGGCCGCGCACGGGGCCTGGTGGTCAACGCCGGCAACGCCAATGCCTTCACCGGTGTGAAAGGCGCAGAGGCTGCCAGAATAACCGCTGAGGCCGCAGCGGAGGCGCTCGGGTGCAGTGCAAGCGAAGTCTATCTCGCGTCGACGGGCGTGATCGGAGAGCCGCTTGAGGCAACGCGCTTCACAGGCCTCCTCGACGGGCTCGCTGGTGCCGCGTCCGCTGACGGGATGTTTGACGCCGCCAGCACCATCATGACCACCGACACGTTTGCCAAACGCGTGAGCACGACCGTCGCGATCGACGGGGTCCCGGTCACCCTGAGCGGCATTGCGAAGGGCTCCGGTATGATCGCACCGGACATGGCGACGATGCTGTCGTTCATCTTCACCGACGCCCGAATTGCTCAGCAGTTGCTTCAGTCAGCGATCGAAAGAGCATGCAGTTCGTCGTTCAACTGCGTGACCGTCGATAGCGATACATCCACAAGTGACACGCTGTTGGCGTTCGCCACGCAGGCAGCCGATATGGCAACGATCGACGACCGGGCCGACCCCCGGTTCGCGCAGTTCCAGGACGCGCTCTGCACCGTCTGCGAAGACCTCGCGGTGTTGGTCGCGAAGGACGGCGAAGGCATCTCGAAATTCATCACCGTCAAGGTCGCCGGCGCCGAAGATGACCACGCGGCCAAGACCGTCGCGCTGTCGATTGCGAATTCGCCACTCGTCAAGACCGCTGTCGCTGGTGAGGACGCCAACTGGGGCCGCGTCGTCATGGCCGTCGGGAAAGCAGGCGAAGCCGCCGACCGCGATCGGCTCGCAATCCGGTTCGGGCCGCACACGGTCGCAACCGACGGTGAACGCGCGCCAGGTTACTCGGAAGAGGCGGTATCGGCCTACATGACATCGGACGAGATCGAAATCAGCGTTGATCTCGGCATCGGCGACGGCGCTGCACGCGTTTGGACATGCGACCTGACGCATGGCTACATCTCGATTAACGCCGATTATCGTAGCTGAGAGACCGGCACGAGACTGCGAGGACACCCATGCCCCCTGGTGCAGACCCGGACCACTGGCACGCGCGTTGGCGCGAAGACCGCATCGGCTTTCACCAGCCGGAGGTCAATCGCCTGCTGGTCAAGTTCTGGCCGGAGCTGGTCCCGGACAAGACAGCCGACGTGTTCGTTCCGCTGAGCGGCAAGTCGCATGACATGACCTGGCTTGCCGAGCGAGGGCATCACGTGATCGGCGTCGAACTGAGCGAGATCGCGATCGCCGCTTACTTTGAAGAGCGCGGACTGACGCCGGATATCCACACCGAAGGCGATCACACGGTCTCGACGGCCGGGGGTGTTGAGCTTTGGTGCGGGGACTACTTCACGTTTCCAGCCGAACGGCTTGCAAAGATCGCCGGTGTCTACGATCGCGCGAGCCTGATCGCGCTGCCGCAGGACCTGCGCGCCCGTTATGCAAAGAAGCTCGCCGAACTGACACCGCCGGGCGCCGGCGCGCTGCTGCTGACGCTCTCCTACGATCAGGCTGAGGCTGACGGGCCGCCCTACTCAGTGCCGGATGACGAAGTGCAATCACTCTTCTCAGGCACGTTCAGTGTCGAGCAACGGGGCACGCGAGATGCGACCGAGGTCAGCACGAACCTGACCGCGAAAGGCGTCACCAGAGTGATGTCATCGCTCTTCACCATGACGCGCACGGGCGGCTGATGTCTGATCCGCTTTCATCGAAGCCGGTCGTCCTTGTCGCGGCAGCCGCGCTCATCGACGAAGACAATCGCGTGCTCATCGCGAAGCGGCCTGAAGGCAAGCCGATGGCCGGTCTCTGGGAGTTTCCAGGCGGCAAGGTTGAGCCCGGCGAGACACCTGAAGAAACGCTTTACCGCGAGCTATTTGAAGAACTGAACATCGAGCCCTGTGTCGGCTGCCTCGCCCCGTTTACCTTTGCCTCGCACACCTATGATGACTTCCACCTGCTGATGCCGTTGTTCCTCTGCGCGAGTTGGGACGGCGCGCTGAAGCCGCGCGAGGGACAGGAGATCAAGTGGGTGCGCGCCATGCGGCTGTCGGACTATCCGATGCCGGCGGCTGATCTGCCGTTAATCCCGTATCTTCGCGACCTGCTCGGCTGAGGGCCACTGTGGCCCCCTATCGCCTTGGCAGCGGCGGCGTTCTTAACCAAACCCGAGGGAACCTGAGCGGAAACATCGGCCCCGCGCCGACTGCGGCGTCCTGCGTTCCTGTCGGACCGATTAGCGAAACCTAAAGTTCGGCACGGTCTAGTCGGTGCAAACCTTGCAGCGCCGGCTGCGTTGTATTCGCGATCATCGTCTCCGCCGGAGTTTCCCATGCCGACGTTTTCCCTCCGCCCCAAAACCATCTTCGCCGTCGCAGCCATCGCTGTTGCATCCGCTGGTCTCGCCGCCGCCCCGGCGCTCGCGAAAGAAACAGCCGACATGCACCAGCAGGCGCGCTACGGCGGCAAGACGTGCTTCGTCACACATTCCCACCACGGTGAAGGCAACATGCCCTCGCGCAAGGGCGCTGAGCGCGCTGCGATCCGGCGCTGGACGTTCTTCACGAAATGGGAATACGGACCGCTGTGGGGCAGTTACGCCAAGGCACGCGGCAAGCGGATGAACTGCCAGCGCAGCGGCAGCCGCTGGACGTGTATGACCGACGCCTATCCCTGTCGCGGTCGGTAGTTCCCTTCGTCACCCGTCCGCGTGCAACGGTCCCGGCGCGACCGGGATCGCGCCTGCCGTTTCCTGCGTTCTGAACTGGTATCGCGTGGTGCCAGCGGCTAGATGTGCGCGGTGTGCTGCATCTCGTGGCACGCAACGCGGCCAACGTTAGGACTAACGAGCGATGGAAAAGCTGTTCGGCGGCAATCCGGTTGCGGTCATCATCCGCCTCCTGATCCTCTCGGTGATCGTTGGCATCGTCCTGTCCGCGCTCGACATTACGCCGCGCAACTTTCTCGAACGCATCAGCCTGCTCGCGAACCGTATCTACCAGCTCGGTTTCGGCGTGTTTGAGTGGGCCGCCGGCTACATCGTGCTCGGCGCGATCGTCGTTGTTCCGATCTGGCTTATCATGCGCCTGACCTCGCTCGGCCGCAGCGACGATCAGAAATCCGACCCGCGCGCTTGACGTGGCGAACGTCGAGGCGTCAGACGCACAGCGGACTGCTGCGTCCACCCCGGTCACACACTACCAAGTCCTGAGCATCGCGCTGCCGATCATGGTGTCGAATGCAACGACGCCGCTGGTCGGGTACGCCGACGCTGTCGTCATCGGGCGGCTCGGCTCAGAGGTTCTGCTCGGCGCGGTCGCGCTCGCCTCCAACATCTTCAATTACATCTACTGGCTGTTTGGCTTTCTGCGGATGGGCACGACGGGCTTCACCGCACAGGCCCAAGGCGCAGGCGATGCCAACCAACTGGCGACGCATCTGGCCCGCGCGGTCATCGTCGCCGGCTGCATCGGACTTGCTCTGGTGGTCGGCCAGGCCGTTATCGGCAGTGTCGCGATCGGCATGATGGGCGCATCGGATGCGGTCTCAGCCGCCGCGCGCACCTACTTCGATGTCCGTATCTGGAGCGCACCGGCAG
>JBCBXS010000165.1:0-6039 GCA_039816475.1 Pseudomonadota bacterium
CGCTTGATCGTCTTCAGGAACTGCTTCGGAATGATCGCGTCCGTGTCGACGTTGATCATCGGCAACGGCGCAGCGACGCTGGTTAGGGTCGTGAACTTATCCATCGGGCAAACTCGCTTTGGTCGGCGCGCCCGAGCGGTGTGTTTTAGAGTTCGGGCGATGCCCGTCCTACCGCGTCGACGTGCGGGCGTCGACGCTTCTTTGGGTGACGTGAGCCTATCGCGCCTCTCGCCGGGCGGCCCACATCAGGCGGCGCGGTTCTGTGGTGTCACGCAGAGCGCCGCTGCAATTCGGTCAACGGTGCGAGGCCAACCGGCAGTGCCGGCGGCGTCCCCATCCCGACCGGCGAGATCAGCGCCGAGCCCGAACGCGGCAAGCGCGTCGGCCGGTGTTCCGCCCTGGGCAAAGATGCGCGCGCAAGTCTGGCGGGCGATCAACAAGGCTTCGCTGTACTGGCCCGGCTGAACGTCATGGGGCGTCTGCAGATGCATCATCGGTCAGGCCTCCTTTGGCGCCGTTAACATGGGCGGAGATGGCAGGCACCGCGAACGCTCAGCAGTACGACGCAAAACCGGTAACACTACTGCCTGCGAGTGACGGAGAATGGTGGCTCCCGCTCGCGATACCTGCCAATTCGTTCGGATCAGGCCGCCTGCGCCAGCGGTTCCAGTCCGAATTCGTATTGGGTTCCGGGCGCGACATCGCTCCGGACCTGGGCTTTCCTCGCTAAGACATCATCGATGGCGACGGGCGCATCCGGGACGATCGTCATTCGGGCCAGGATCTGGTCGAGCAAACCGCCGACCGGCTGCCAGCCCTCGATTTCTTCCGCACGCCGCCCCTGCGACCGGCTGCCATCGACACGCAACTGAACTCGCTGTTCCAACTCACCCACTCCTACGCTTCCCACAGCCGCACGACCGGCGGCCTACACACGCGCGCGAACGCAAACTCCGGCGGCACGACGCGCCGGTTCAACGCCACTCACTCAACGCAAACGCTTACTGGGTACTGACCGCCAATACGCAGGCGGGGATGCCGATCGCGGAGGATCAGCTGTCCGCGAGCCGGCGGGTAAGACGCGAGACCAAACTGGCCCGCCGGGCTCGCTTGCGGCTCCGAACCGGGCCCGCAAGGACCGTTCGGGGTGACGCCAAACACGACTGCGACACACCTGAACGCGACTGACAAAACTCAAACGCGGAACTGGAACCGGACATACGCACCGGCTGGGGCAACGGCCCCGGACACGAACTCAACTCGGCAATCGCAGCTTGGTTGCACTGCCATTGCGTACGCAGCACCTGGGCGGCCGATACGCCGGCCACTGAACGCGGAGCCGACACAAACGCGGAGACTAAAGACGTTGAACGCACGACCCACTCCGACAACGCTGAACTCGTTCGCGCTGTGTTCCGCGAACAATTCCGTTTAACCGTTGCTTCGTGACAACAACAGGGCACGTGCGGGGCGGAAGCAAGAATTGTCGTTTGACGGAGGAGTTTTAAACAGTCGCGCGCCTCCGGGCGCTTCGCCACCGCGGAGAAAAGAGCCGTAAGTCACTGAAATCAAACGGCTTCCGGCGGCCGGTCCAGCGTCTGATTGGCTGCATATAGTCCACAGGCAGCGAGCGCTGCGGAGATCAGCGCGTTCCATCCGGCGAACGACAGGCCGAGCGCGCGGAAGCCCGCCTCGGAGCAACTCACAACCGAGTTGTTCTGCAGCGCATTGAGGAGACCGCCTGCGCCACCGAGGTCGGCTGCCGGTTGCGCGCACGTGGTCGGGCCCGGCCACCAGCCCCATTCGATGCCCGCGTGATACCCGCCGAGAAACGCGTTCGCGGCAAAGCCAAGCCCGGCGATCAGAAACAGGATGCCTGCCGTCGCGAACCGGTTCGCGCCGACAAAGACGAGGCCCATGAAGGCGAGTGGGATCGCCGCGTAGTAGGCGTAGCGTTGCACCAGACAGAGCGGGCAGGGCGCATACCCGCCGTAGTGCTCGAACGCGAGGGCTGTGAGGATCACGCCGGTCGCACCGAACAGCAGATAGCCGCCGCTGCGATAACCGGGCCTCTGCACCACCGTTGAAAGTGCGTCTGCCATTCCGCTGACCCTGTCCACGCCAAACTCGAATTTGGTCAGGCGCAGCGGTTCAGTCGATCGCGATGCGCCCGGTCACACCAGATACTTCAAGGCGATAAAGCCGCCAATGACCAGCGCGACAAACAGGAAGGTGAGCAGCCCAAGCCGCTTTTCGATGAACGCGCGGATCGGCGCGCCGAAGACGTACAGCAGCGCCGCGATGACCGTGAAAATGAGCCCGCGCGAGGCAACGCTCGCGAGCGTGAAGACGCCGAGGTCAAGGCCCGTCGCGCCGCTGGCGATGGTCACAACCTTGTAGGGGAACGGCGTCACGCCGAACGTGAAGACGATCCAGCCGCCGGCCGCGTTGTATTGCTCTTTGAACGTCTCGAACTTTTCCATTGCGCCGTAGGCGGACAGCACCGGCGCACCGACACTGTCGAACAGAAAGGCGCCGATCACGTAGCCGAACAGCCCGCCGAGCACTGAGCCGACCGTCGCAACCGCGGCATACACGAGCCAGCGTTCACGGTTCGCAAGCACCATCGGGATCAGCATCGCGTGCGGTGGGATTGGAAAGAACGAGCTCTCGACAAACGCGATCGCGAACAGCGCAAGGCCAGCGCGCGGATGGGCCGCCAAGCCCATCACCCAGTCGTACAGCTTCCGGATCATCACCGCCCCGCCGAGTTCCCCGATCGGGTTCCTATGGGCGTCGGCGAAGGTTGTCTAGGCGCGCCGGGCTGACGGTTCAGTTCGCTGTTTCGGCAATGGCTTTTGCGAACCGATCCGCCGCAGCTTTCGGGTCCTCGACGCCGGTGATCGGGCGTCCGACGACGAGGTAGTCAGCGCCGTCTGCGATCGCCTGCTGAGGCGTCGTGATGCGCAGTTGGTCGCCTGCGGCATCGTCGGTCATGCGGATCCCGGGCGTCACGACCAGCTTATCCGGGCCGAGGATCGCACGGACGGCGGCCGCTTCCTGGCCCGACGCGATGACCCCGTGGCAACCACTTTCCGCGACGAGACCCGCGCGATGGGCGACGAGATCCTGTGGGCAAAGGTCGACTCGCTGTTCGGCGAGGTCTTCGGCGCCGAGGTTCGTCATGACCGTGACACCTAGGACTTTGAGGCCCGTGCCCTCTGCGCCTGCAGCGGCCGCTGTAAGCGTTTTGCTGTCGGTGGCGTGCACGGTCAGAAAATCCGCACCTGAGCGCGCCGCAGCGGCGACGGCGCGTTGGACCTGATTTCCGATGTCGAGAAACTTGACGTCGAGGAAGACGCGGAGGCCATCGGTCTTCAACTCGCGCACGAGATCGAGACCGCCGGACATGACAAGCTCAAGGCCGACCTTATAGAAGCCAATGCTGTCGCCGAGCTGCCGGACCATGGCCCGCGCGCCGTCGACGGTTGGCATGTCCAGCGCAACAATAATCCGCTCGCGCGGCGCCACGTCTGACGGTGTCGTTGGCAAACTTAACTTGCCCCCCGCATTCCGCGTGTTACTTCGCCTTAGACAGCGCTGACGCAACCTTTGCAAGTTGCTCAATCGTGCCGCGGACGAACGGCAGACGTTTTTCGTCTTTTAGGTTGCCGTCATCATCGAACGCGTTGTTAGCGCCGACGATCTGGACCTGGCCGCCGACAACAGTCGCGCCAAGTGCGACGGCAAGAACCTGCCTCAAGCTGATGAGGCCGCGAATACCGCCGGCCTCACTGGCAGCCGAAGATCCGATCGCGAAGACGACGATCTTGAAGATGTTCTGCCCGGTCCCGGCGACATCCTGAATGCGGCTCAACCAATCGATCGTGTTTTTCAACGCGCCGGAAATGCCGCCGTTGTATTCGGGAGACGCGATGAAAACGCCATCGAACGTGGCGAGCTTCTCGGCAAGCTTCGTCGCGCTGTCCGGAATGCCGTGCTCGGCTTCGATATCGCCGTCGTAGATCGGCAATTGATACTCGCGGAGGTCGATGTATTCCGCCTCGACGCCGTTCGCCTCAGCGATCCGGCGGCAGAGATGCGCCAGCGTCTCGTTCGAGGAATTCGTGCGAAGGGACCCGGACAGAAATGCCAGTCGCGTCGTCTCACTCATGGGAATAGCTCCGGACTTGCTTTCATCTCGAAACGTTGCGGACCGTGTGTCCGTTCAACCGCGACTGCGAAGCATTGTCGAAGCGGCTTGCGCGCCGCGCCACGCGCGCCGGCAGAACACCGCTCGATCGCTTACGCCTTATCGCCGAAGAACGAGGCCATCTTCGAGAAGAACCCGTGCGCATCCGGGCTCGTGTCGGACTTGCTCGCTGCCTCAAACTCGCTCAGCAGCTCGCGCTGACGCTTCGACAGGTTCTTCGGTGTCTCAACCTCGACCTGAATGTACATATCGCCGGCCATCTTTGAGCGGAGGACCGGCATGCCCTTGCCCTTGAGCCGGAACTGCTTGCCGCTCTCGGTGCCCTCGGGGATCTTCACCCGGCTTGGATTGCCGTCGACGGTTGGCACATCGATCTGGCCGCCGAGTGCAGCCGTCACCATCGAGATCGGCACGCGGCAGAAGAGATCGGCGCCGTCACGCTGAAAGAACTCGTGCGGCTCAATCGACAGAAAGATGTAGAGATCGCCGGTCGGTCCACCGCGCAGGCCGGCTTCGCCTTCACCGGCTAGACGAATGCGCGTCCCGTCCTCGACACCCGTCGGGATGTTGACCGAAAGCGTACGCTCCTTCGAGACGCGGCCGGCGCCGTTGCAAGCGTCGCAAGGGTCCGAAATGATCTCGCCACGGCCGCCGCAAGTCGCGCACGTGCGTTCAATCGTAAAGAAGCCCTGGCTTGCACGGACTTTGCCGAGCCCCTGACACGTTGGGCAGGTGGTGGGTTTCGTTCCGGGTTTTGCACCCGTACCCGCGCACACGTCACAGGCGACACTGGTCGGCACGCGGATTTGGGCTGTCTTTCCGCGAAACGCGTCCTTCAACGAAATCGACATGTTGTAGCGGAGGTCGGAGCCGCGCTCCCGCCCACTCGGGTCGCGGCCGCGTTGCCGGCTGCCCATGCCGAAAAACGTCTCGAAGATGTCGTCCATCGACGTCGAGAATTCAGGCCCGAAGCCACCGGGCCCCGCGCGACCGCCGCCCATGCCGCCGTCGAACGCGGCGTGACCGAACTGGTCGTAAGCCGCGCGCTTCTGCGGATCCTTCAGCGTCTCGTAGGCTTCGTTGATTTCCTTGAACTGGCGCTCAGCATCTTCGTCGCCCGGGTTGCGGTCCGGGTGGTACTCCTTCGCGAGCCGGCGGAAAGCCGACTTCATGTCCTGCTCGCTCGCGCCGCGGCTCAAACCCAGGACATCGTAGTAGTCGCGCTTGCTCATCGCTTCGCCGTCATCGCCCGTCCCAAGCCCCTAGCGCGGGACGCTAAGTCTTCTGCTCGAAAAATCCATTTAGTCCTGATGCGTGTGAATACGCGAAGCCATAGCGGGCTGAAGCGTCACGCATCGAAAACTGTGGCCCGGAGAGCGGTCGCGCACAGAGCATTCGCGTGCCAGAAAATCTCCACGACCCCAGGTTTCATCGGATTTGTTGAGTAGGCCGGACCCTGGGTTCAACAGGGACCGCGCCAACTGAGTCGGAAGCCTTGCCGAACGGCAAACTGGCCGGGACATACCGACCAGTTTGCTTCGGGCAGACACTTAAGCCGACTTCTTTTTGTCGTCGTCGACTTCTTCGAAGTCGGCATCGACCACGTTATCGTCCTGGGCGCCGGGTTCACCGGAACCGTCTGGGCCGCCTTCCGCGTCGCCGCCGGCATCACCGCCTGCGCCGTAGACGGCTTCGCCGATCTTCATTGCCGTCTGAGCGAGGTTGGCCGACGCCGTCTTCAGGGCTTCCACGTCTTCGCCATCGAGTGCGGACTTCGCATCCGTCATCGCGGCTTTGACTTCTTCCTTCACGTCGTCCGTCAGCTT
>JBCBXS010000166.1:0-6026 GCA_039816475.1 Pseudomonadota bacterium
GCCGGTACGAAGCGGCGCTAGATGAACCCAAGAACGTTGGCTGGGATGGGAGGATTCGATCCCGAGCGGCGCGCGCCTGCGCAGTGCCGCCAAAAAAAGGCGGAGGTTCGCGCGGAGGCCGGTACGAAGCGGCGCTAGATGATCCCAAGAACGTTGGCTGGGGTGGGAGGATTCGAACCTCCGCATGGCGGTACCAAAAACCGCTGCCTTACCGCTTGGCTACACCCCAACAGACCACTCGCCGGCGGCCGAGACCGGCCTTATAGAAGGTGCACCGTGGCCTCGCAATCCCGCCGCAACGGCTTATCGCCGCGCGCGGTGCGCGATCTCGAATTCGCCCGAAAGGCGCAGCAAGGGCGTGTCCCATGACAGCCATTCCGCAACTCTGTCTCTCGCTCGCGAACGGTGACGTCGAGACCGATCGCCTGGCGGCGCTGCTCGACGCAGTGCCGATCGCAAGCGTCCGATTACCTGCTTCATGCGGCGCGCTTGTCACAGTCGTCCAGGCAGGCGGCGCGGCGGCTCTCATCGACGATGATGCGGAGGCGGCAAAGCGCGTGGCCGCAGACGGAGTGCATCTGACGCTGGAACAGGCCGACCTCGACATCGCAGTTCCGGACGCGGACGACGACGCCCCGTCACCCGCAGTTGTTCGCCTGCAATCAGCCAGAGCCGTCGTCGGCGAGGACGCGATCGTCGGTGCCGATGCAGGCGTAACGCGGCATCTTGCGATGGAATTGGCGGAAGCCGGCGCGGACTACGTTGCGTTCGCTTCGGGCGACGGCGTTGAAGCGCGAGATGCGTTCGCCGAACACGTGGGCTGGTGGGCGGCACTCTTTGAAGTGCCGTGTGTCGCGCGATGCAGCTCGCTTGAAGACATCGACGCCGTTGCACCGGCACGGCCGGAGTTCATCGAGCTCGCCTGGCCAAGCCTTGCGAGTGCGGCGGAAGCCGAGCGCCACGTCCGGCAGATGGCGCAGGCGGTCCTCGCCGCAGCCGAGGAAACGGAGGCACAGGCGTCGTGAGAGAACAGACTGCGATCATCCGACAGCAACTGGCCGCGGCAGCGTTCACGATCGCTGTCGCCTGCGCGATCTCGTTTCCAACGCCCCCGACCGCAATGGCCGAGACGAGTTCGTGGACCAAGCGGGCTCCGGTCTCGCCGAAACGACCGCAAACCCGGCTGCGGCGCGGAACGGTCCCCGGCACAAAAGCCAAGCCCACGCAACGCGCGACCGAGGTGACTGTCGCCGGGCCGACGACCACAAAGGGCGTGCGCGCGTCGACTCTCGGACCTCCGACTGCGGCGCCCTCCGGCGAGGATGCCGCCTACATCGCGTTCGAGCAGGGCCAGTACCTCACTGCGCTGCGATTGGCGGAGGCGGCCGCCAAACGCGGTGACGCGTCCGCGCTTGCGCTCATCGGCCGGCTACATGCGGACGGGCTGGGTGTCGGGCGGGATCTCAAGCGGGCGAAGGCCTCTTTCGAGAAGGCGGCCGCGGCCGGCAACGCGGAGGCCGCATTCGGTCTCGCAATGATGTTCGCAACGGGCGACGGTGTGAAGAAGGACCCGTCGCGCGCCGCCAACCTGTTCGAGCAGGCCGCGCGCAAGGGCCATGCCTTCGCGCACTACAATCTCGCGCTTGCGTTTCTCTCAGGCCGCGGCAAACCGGAGAACCCGGCGCGTGCAGCCCTGCATTTGCGGTACGCCGCCGATCGCAACATCGCCAACGCGCAGTATGACCTCGCAACGCTTTACCAGACCGGTCACGGCGTTGCTGCCGATGCCTATCAGGCAGCCTACTGGCTCCGCGCCGCTGCGCAGTCGGGCATGACGGTTGCCGAATATGAGTACGCCGTCGCGCTCCTACAGGGGCGCGGTATCAACTCCGACAAGCCCGACATCCTGCGTTATCTGAAATCCGCTGCGAAAAAGGGCGTGCCCGGCGCGCAGAACCGACTTGCGCATTTGTTGCTGGAAGGTCGGCTCGTCCGCGCCGATCCGATCGAGGCGATGAAGTGGCGGTTGATTGCGCGCCAGCGCGGCATCGAAGACGTGAAACTCGACACCAAGTTGCAGGCGTTGCCCGCGCAGGCGCGACAACAGGCGGCCGAAGCCGCCAACGCGTTTTCATCGCAGGCCGCGCTCGGCGCGCTGTCGCAACCTTAATCTGCGATCGGCCGCATCGCGCTTTCGTTTGCGGCACATCCGCTTTAAGGGACGCCAACCACTTCTCGCGCCGGCCCCGAAAGCGTCTGCGTCCCGACCGCCCGTCGGACCATCCGCGGTGCCGATGCGTCTCAACCTGGACATCCGACATGCCAGCCTCAGCCCTCATGACCGTGATGCTCAACGCCGCGCGCAAGGCCGCCCGGTCGCTGACGCGCGACTTCGGCGAGGTCGAGCAGCTTCAGGTCTCGATCAAAGGCCCTGGCAATTTCGTCTCGGCCGCGGACCATCGCGCGGAGCAGACGCTATACAAAGAGCTTGAGAAAGCGCGGCCGGGCTATGGCTTTCTCATGGAAGAATCCGGCGTCGTTGAAGGCCCGGACAAATCCCACCGCTGGATTATCGACCCGCTCGACGGCACGACGAATTTTCTGCACGGCATTCCGCTGTTCGCGATTTCCATTGCATTGGAGCGCGAGGGCGAGCTGGTCGCCGGTCTGATCATGAACCCGATCTCGGATGAGACTTTCACGGCCGAGAAGGGCAAAGGCGCTTTCCTGAATGATCGGCGGCTTCGCGTCTCTGCGCGACGCAAGATGGAAGAAGCGTTGCTGGCAACCGGCATTCCGCACCGCGGCCGCAAGGGACACGCGCTGTTTCTCGACGAGGCGCAAGCCATGATGGCCGCGACCTCCGGGCTGCGCCGCACCGGGGCTGCAGCGCTTGATCTCGCGTGGACGGCGGCCGGTCGCTTTGATGCCTACTGGGAGCGCGGCGTGCAGGCCTGGGACATCGCAGCCGGCATGGTGCTGGTCCGCGAAGCCGGCGGTCTGGTCACGTCACCGGACGGGAAGGCGGACATGCTCGAGACCGGCGAGATCGTCGCTGGGAATCCCTACATTCAGCGTGCGCTTCGAAAAGCGCTCACCGAGACCGCATCGAACTGACAGTTCGTCTGGCGCAGAGCGCCTGCGGCGTACGCCGTTCGTCGCCGATCCCCATGCCAATCTCTGTTGCCCGAATGCCCCACAGCTAAGCTACGCCCCGGCAATCCAAAGGGCACTATGTTGCCGGTTTTCCCTGCCAACCGGTTTTCGATATCGTCGGCCTCAACTGATCGACTCCCGGAGACGCAGCACGCATGGCTCGTTCGCGCAGTTCAATGAAGGGCGGCCCCGCCGCTCACCGCACACTGTCGCTGCCGGGCGTCTACCTGATGCGGATGCTGATTTTCTTGATCCTCGTCGGTCTGATTGCAGCGATCCTCGCGCCGCAATTCACAACCGCATTCTACGCAAATCCCGGACTGAACGGGCTGATCCTCGCCACGCTCGCATTTGGCATCCTGTTCTCCTTTATTCAGGTCTTTCGCCTCTATCCCGAGATCAAATGGGTGAATGCGTTCCGCATCGCTGATCCGGGCCTTGCGATCTCCCATCAGCCACGCCTGCTGACGCCGATGGCGACGATGCTGCGCGACCGGCGGGGGACGCTGTCGCTGTCGGCGACGTCCATGCGATCGATCATGGACTCCATCGCATCCCGCCTCGATGAAGCGCGCGATACCGGCCGGTATCTTGTCGGCCTGTTGGTGTTCCTCGGACTGCTCGGCACCTTTTGGGGCCTGCTCGGCACGATCCAGGCCGTTGGCGGGACGATCTCTGCGCTCGATACCTCATCGAACGACAGCGTGCTCATCTTTCAGGAGCTAAAGACCGGGCTTGCCGCGCCGCTGGAAGGGATGGGCACGGCCTTCGCCTCATCGCTGTTCGGTCTTTCAGGTTCTCTTGTCCTCGGCTTTCTCGAGCTGCAGGCGAGCCAGGCGCACAATCGTTTCTATAACGAGCTTGAGGAATGGCTGTCCGGCATCACCGAACTGACGCCCGGCTCTGACGTCTCAGGCGAGCAACTGAACCGTCAATTGTATGCAGCACTCTTCGAAATGCAGCGCTCCCTCGGCGAACTCGCAGATCGCATCAACGGCGAGGACGCCGACAGCGGGGGCGGTGGCATTCGCGAGTTGTCGGACGGTGTCAGCCAGTTGCTCGCGCAGATGCGCAAGGAGCAGGACATCGTCCGCCAATGGGCCGACGAGCAATCGTCGCAGCAGGCTGAAATCGTCAACGCGCTTCGAGATGTCATCGAAAGCGCACGTCGGAGCGCGTGAGCCATGGCGCGTGTGCGCGGCGGCCGCAGGGCCGAATACGGCGAGTTCTGGCCGGGGTACGTCGACGTCCTCTCGACGCTACTGCTCGTCTTCACGTTTCTGCTCTCGATTTTCATGCTTGCGCAGTACTTCGTCAGCCAGGAAGCCGGCTCGAAGGACACCGCACTCAAACGCCTGACACGTCAGATCAGCGAACTCACAACGCTGCTCTCGCTCGAGAAAGGCAAGTCGCAGTCCGCGTCCGATGAGTTGGCGTCGTTGCAGGCAACACTCAGCACGCTTCGCCAGGAGAACGCGTCGCTCCTGCAGTCCGGCAGCGAAGGCGATGCCCGCGCAATCGCCGCGCAGCAACGGATCGCAGGGCTTCAGACGGCGATCGACAAGGAGCGATCGCTTTCGGCCGAGGCGCAATCGAAGGTCGACCTTCTCAACCAGCAACTGCTCGCGCTGCGCCGCCAGATCGGAGCGCTGAACCAGGTGCTGGAGGCCTCAGAAGCGAAGGACGCGCAATCGCAGGAGCGCATCAAGGACCTCGGCAACCGCCTCAACGCAGCGCTCGCAAGACAGGTCCGCGAGTTGCAGAGGTTCCGCTCGGACTTCTTCGGGCGGCTGCGCGATCTGCTTGCCAACCGCCGTGACATTCGCGTGGTCGGTGACCGGTTCGTGTTCCAGTCCGAGGTGCTGTTCGATTCAGGTGAAGCGCAACTGGCGGAAGGCGGGCTTGATCCGATTAAGAGGCTTGCGCGCGCGATCCTCGATCTGGCCTCGAAGATCCCTAAAGAGATCGACTGGGCCATTCAGGTCGACGGGCATACCGACATCCGGCCTATTAACTCGCCGCGCTTTCCATCGAACTGGGAATTGTCGACGGCGCGCGCGATTTCGGTGGTGCGCTATCTGATCGAGCAGGGCGTGCCCGCACGCAGGCTGGTCGCCGCCGGCTACGGCGAGTTTCGACCGCTGGAGACCGGAGACGATCTGGAGACGCTCCGCCGCAACAGACGGATCGAATTGAAGCTCACGAACCGGTAAGCTCCACGGGACGCAAGCTAAACGATCCCGCGAGCCCCAGACATGACTGCAGCCCAAACGTTCCGCGCGCTTCTCGACGGCCCAAAGATGGTCGTCGCGCCCGGTGCCTACGATGGCATTACCGCGCGCATGATCGCGGCGGCGGGCTTCGACTGCCTTTATATGACAGGTTCCGGTACAGCCGCGGCGCACGGCTATCCCGACTACGGCCTCGTGACGCTCACCGAGATGGCAGCCAACGCCGGCCGCATCGCCAGCGCAGTCGAACTGCCGCTGATCGCAGATGCCGACACCGGCTATGGCAACGAACTGAACGTTGCCCGGACCGTGCAGGAGTTCGAAAGCCGGGGCGTCGCGGCGATCCATCTCGAAGACCAGGACTTTCCGAAAAAGTGCGGGCACCTCGACGACAAGCGCGTCATCGATCAGGACGCCTACACAGCCAAGATCGCGGCAGCCGCGGCGGCGCGACGGTCTTCAGATTTCACGATCATCGCACGTACGGATGCCCGCGCCGTACTCGGGTTTGACGCGGCGGTCGAGCGGGCCAACGCTGCGCTGGAGGCCGGCGCCGACGTGCACTGCGCCCATGAAGTGAGGCCCGATTTGTGCGCGCGTCCTCGCGCTCTCAGCCGGCGCGCTGCGCGGCAGTGGGGG
>JBCBXS010000167.1:0-6022 GCA_039816475.1 Pseudomonadota bacterium
TGGTACGACCGCGAACGTCGCGATCTGCCTTGGCGAAGCGCGCCCGGCGAGACGGCCGATCCCTATGCTGTCTGGCTGAGCGAGATCATGCTTCAGCAGACAACGGTCAAGGCCGTCCAACCGTACTTCCAGAAATTTCTGGCCCGCTGGCCGACGGTCGCTGATCTCGCAGCGGCCAGCGAAGAAGACGTTCTGAGTGCCTGGGCAGGCCTCGGTTATTATTCGCGCGCCCGAAACCTGCATGCGTGTGCCCGGCAGATCGCAGCCTCGGAGCGCGCTGCCTTTCCCGACACTGTTAAGGGTCTCCGTGCGCTGCCGGGCATCGGCCCCTACACGGCGGCAGCGATTGGCGCGATCGCGTTCGGCCGGGCGGTGACCCCGATCGACGGCAATATCGAACGCGTCATGAGCCGCCTGTTTGAGATCACAACACCGCTGCCCGAAGCAAAGCCAGAGATTGACGCCGCAGCGCAGTCTCTGACGCCCGCCCATCGGCCCGGTGACTTCGCACAGGCGCTGATGGACCTCGGCGCAACGGTTTGCACGCCGAAGCGGCCGTCCTGCCTCGTCTGTCCGATCCAACTCAAATGCGCGGCGAAGCGGTCCGGGATCGCAGAAACCCTGCCGCGCAAGCGCGCGAAGCAGGCGCGTCCGGTTCGGCGCGGGACAGCGTTCGTCGCGCTGCGCGAAGATGGTGCTGTCCTCCTCCGTCAGCGACCGGGCACAGGCCTGCTCGCGCGGATGATGGAAGTGCCGTCAAGTGAATGGCTGGTTACCGATGGCGAAGCGGCAGCAATCGCCGGGCAGAAGCTGCCGCGGGGCGCCGGGCCGGTGCGGGCGCGCTGGCACCGCGTTCCCGGCCAGGTCGTCCACACCTTCACCCACTTCAAGTTGGAGCTTGAGGTCGTGCACGCGGTTGTGCCGCTCGATGCGGGACTGACGATCTGGGCGGATGCCGAGCGGTGCCGTTGGGTCGCGCGACGCGATCTCGACGGGCAGGCGCTGCCGTCGGTGATGCGCAAGGTGCTTGCTCATGCGCTCGCGGAAATCGCTGGCTAGCTGGCTCGGCGCAGGCGCTCGGCTCAGCGGCGGGTCCACGGGCCGGTGAGGTAGGAGATCTGCCCGCGGCCACGATCGCGCATGGTCTCATAGTGGGCGAGCACGTCGCGCGGATGCAGCGGCCGGCCCGTATCGCGGATGCTCTGGCGCTCGATATCGGAGGCTTCATCGGCCATCGCTTTGACCGTGCGGTGGAGCATGTAGACAGCAGAGATCGCGCGCCGCTTCATGTGCGTTGGCACTTCCGGCAGGATCGATGACAGCGAACGTTTGATCGGGCCTGGCAGGCGCGCGGCGATGCGGCCGAAGACGCCGACGGACACCGAGAGCCAATCGTTCTTGAGCCGGTCGCCGTAGCCGTCCATCCAGGCAAACATTGAATCCATGGCGACATCCTGCAGCCGGATGCGCGGCGTCTTCCGGAAGTCACGCCATTCGGCGACCACGTCGAAGCCGGGCTCAAGTTCGATGTCGGCTGGCGCGAAGGTATCGACCGTCTGGACGCCGATCTGTTCGAAGAACGTCCGGTTCTGCATTGCGAGCTGCGTCCCGAAGCTCGGCAGGATCAGCGCGCCGTTGGTCGCCGCAGAGTAGGCGAACTTCACGAGCTTCGAGCAGAACAGTTGGCGGTAGCCGTCCGGCCGCATCGAGAAGTCGTACGGGATGCGCGGCAGTCGCCCGGTTCGCGATCGCTCGATGTAGGCGCGGGCGAGCGCGGCTGCGTAGGCGCCGATCCGCTTGTCCCGCGGTCTGAGAAGGACGGCGCGCGAAAGCCCGTCGAGGGCTTTATCGATCGGCGTGAGCGAGCCGCCGCTTTCGATCAGTGCTTCGACGATCGTGACTTTGCCGGCTTTGTCGAGATGGACGAGGCCGACGTGGCTGAACTGGCTATCGACGTCGCCGCTGCGCGCGATCGCCGCGCTGTTCGCCGTCGTCCCGCGGACAAGAAGGACGTCGCCCGCTTGATAGTCGACCCAGCCGTCGGGGCCGAACTTCGGGTTGGTCAGCGTCAGCAGCGGCCCACCGGCAAAGCCCGCGAGCGGTTCGTCGCCATCCTTGTAAAGGGCGTAGTTGAACAGCAGCTCGCCGAGCATGTCGGTTGCGTAGCGGCCATCACGAAAGACGTTGCGCAGGGCCCGGACCACGTCCGGCGTCATCAACCCCGCCATGTACCAGTCGCCGATGCGTTCGCGGAGTGCGAGCCGCGCCTCGAACATGTCGTCGAGTGCCGCGTGCGCGTGGGCCTTGAGCCCGTCGATGTCGTAGTCTGCGAGATCGGCTTCCCAGACGCGGGCGGAGGCTGAGCGGAGCTGCGTTGCAAGCGCGTCTGCACTCGCAGGCGCCATGGTGGCGAGGCTGCGGAACACCGCAAGATCGCCGTCGAGTTTCGCGCATCCCGTCGTCATGAAAGTGGTTTGGGTTCCCGCCCGCTGGCCTGCTGATGTCCACGCCCGCCGCGGCAGCAGACGGAGCAACTACGGCGCGGGCCGCAAAGCCCCAGCGATCAGTTTGCGAAACGAGCGTGGCCGAATTATCGCGTTTCGGCGTCCACAGATCGACCGCGCGCGCGGCGCTGGAGGCTACTCGGCCGCTTGCAGCATGGGTGCCTGTTCAAGCCCCAGCTCAACACGGGCCTGGGCGCGTAACTCGTCGATTGGCACCAGCGATTTCCCGTCCTCGAAGTGCCAGAACGTCCAGCCGTTGCAGGCGGCTTTGCCCTGCACCTCGGCGCCGATGCGATGGATCGATCCGCGCCGGCCTCCGATTGCGAGACTGCCGTCCGCCCCGATCTTTGCGCGGTGACGGCGCTTCAGGTCGACCAGCACATCCCCTGGCTGAAGCATCCCAAGGTCGAGGATCGCGCCGAACGGAACGCGGGGTGCGGTGCGTTTCGATGGGACGGTTTCGATCGCGCGGTCATCAAGACGCTGCACATCCGCGATCCGAGCGTCGGCGGCGCGCGCGTAATCGGGATCGCGTTCGATGCCGATCCAGTCGCGGCCGAAGCGCTTTGCGACCGCACCTGTCGTTCCTGTGCCGAAGAACGGATCGAGGATCACATCGCCGGGCTTCGTCGTCGCGAGGATGATGCGCGCGAGAAGCGCTTCAGGCTTCTGCGTCGGGTGCGCTTTGCGTCCGGTGTCATCTTTCAGCCGCTCTGGGCCCGAGCAGATCGGGATCAACCAGTCCGACCGCATTTGCACGTCATCGTTGAAGGCCTTCATCGCCTCGTAGTTGAACGTGACGCGGGACTTCTGTTCGCGACCGGCCCAAATCAGCGTCTCGTGCGCGTTCGTGAAACGCTTGCCGCGGAAGTTCGGCATCGGGTTCGTTTTCAGCCAGACGACATCGTTCTGAAGCCAGTAGCCGAGGTCCTGCAGCGCGCTGCCGAGCCTGAAGATGTTGTGATACGAGCCGATGACCCAGATCGCGCCGTTCGGCTTCAGGACGCGTCGCGCTTCACTCAGCCAAGCCCTGCTGAACGCGTCGTAAGCCGCGAAGTCCGAGAACTTGTCCCACTGCTGGTGGACACCATCCACGACCGTGTTGTTCGGCCTTAAGAGATCGCCTTCGAGCTGAAGGTTATAGGGCGGGTCGGCAAAGACGAGATCGACCGACGCATCCGGCAGGTCCGCCAGCGCGGCGAGGCAATCGCCCGTGATGATCTGATTTCGGATCGGCGCTGAGGCCGACTGCCGCTTTGGCGTACGCATGAACTTGGACCGCTGACAACAAACGCTGGAACACGAGACTGATCCGGCACTATAGCGGCGTGAGGTTGGCAGCGCTTGCCACCGCAACTTGGCGTGCGGGCGACGGCGTTTTAGTCGATCGAAAGCGCCAATTGGACGGGCCGGAACGACCGGCGGTGCTGATCGGTGATGCCGTGGCGGGCGAGCGCGGCGCGGTGCTCGGGCGTGCCGTAGCCTTTGTGGCGTTCGAACCCGTAGAACGGATAGGTCTCGGCCAGCGCTCGCATCATGCGGTCCCGCGAGACCTTCGCGACGATCGAGGCGGCGGCGATCGACAAACATCGCGCGTCGCCTTTGACGATGGTGCGTGCCTCACAGGCGAGCTGCGGCGCGCGATTGCCATCGATCAGCGCAAGCCGCGGCGCCTGCTTCAGGCCTTTGACAGCCTGTCCCATCGCCCAGAATGTCGCGTTCAGGATGTTGTCGCGGTCGATGCGCCCGACGTCTGCAATGCCGACCCCGACATCGGCGGTCGCAACGATGTTGGCGAAAGCTTCGTCGCGCGCCCCTTCGCTGAGTGCCTTTGAATCGGCAAGGCCCGGCGGGATCGCCTTCGGATCGAGAACGACGGCTGCAGCGACAACAGGCCCGGCCCACGGACCGCGGCCGGCTTCGTCGACGCCGGCAATCGCGCCGGGCGCCAGCCGGTATTCCGCCTCTTCAAGCGTGAATGTCGCCGTGCGCTTCATCGTTTCGCACCTGTTGACCGCGACTTGAGATGTCGCGGCTGGTCTCCAGCGCGGCCACACGAATCGGTCCGCCACCGTTCGAGCAACGATCCGCGCGTGGCATCAGGTGTCAAATCGATGTCGAGGGAGACCGGGCAGGGCGCGGCGACGGACTGGTTCTGCTGGCGCGCGATCGACGGTTTGCTGACCGCGATGCAGCCGACGGTAATTCCAGCGCGCGCAAGTGGAGCTCGAAGGCCTGGGCGTGGCGGGTCGGCAGCCAGTCGAGGTACGGCGCCCACACCGACATCACCGCCTTCCAGTGCGAATGGCGTGTGATGGGCTTCGGCCGGCCGATGTTCCTGAGCGGCTGAGAGCCAAGCCAGACGTAGGCCGTCTGCCAGAGAAGCTTGCTTGCGTGCCGGTTCCGTGGCCGCTTCAACTGCGAGATGACCGGCGCACAGCCTTCTTCAGTGTCGAGCCGGATTTCGAGGTTGGCGACGCGCCGCCCCTGCCGGCGGATTGAGAAGATGCTGACGGCGCCGTCGTCGAGTTGTCCGGTGTACTGGTCGAGGCAGTTGGTCATCGCCTCGCCCTCGTCGACGAAGTCCTGCACCGACGTCAGCGGTACGAACGAATGGCCGTTGACGTCGCGTGGCTCGGCCCAGTCAGCGCTGTCGGGGCGGGCGGCGAGCGCATACGCGAGTGCGAGCCTCCGCCGCCAGATCACGACTTCTTCCGAAACCCGTCGCGGCGAGATCGACGGCGTCCAAGGCCGCCTCAGAATTTGCGCGCCGACCGTGTCGTCGGCGGTCGCGAACCAGGCCCATGCGCACTGGTAGCGGAACATCTCGTCATCAGCGGCGACGGCCGCCGTCCGATGATGTTTGGCGGTCCAGAGCGCGAACGGCTCGCCGCAGGCTTCGGCGGCATAAAGCACGCGGCTCAACCAGGCGGCTGCGATGTCCGGCGTCGACGGGATCAGATGTGCGATCGCTGCGTCGAACTCGGGGCTCGTCGGGATAGCCTCGAGGCGATGTTCGAGTGCGGACGCCGGCAGGCGTCGCATCCAGAGCGGGACGCCGAGCGCGGTGGCGGCGTCCTTGAGGCTTCGGCCCTCTGCGATCAGCGTGAAGGCACGCCCGCGCTGGCGCTGCGTCCCGTATCCAGTGGCCAGCGCGAACAGCAGCGCTGGAAAGCTGTCGGCGAGATCTTCGAGTTTCGGCGATGAGGAGGTGAGCTGCGAGATGTAGGTGCGGAATTCCGGCCGGAAGCCAACCAGCCGCCGGTTTCGACGGCCCGCCTGCGTCGGCGAGCGCCCGTCCGTGTCGGATGGCGTCTTCGCCTTCCGCGCCGCTTCGACCCCCTTCGTGACTGTCATCGCGTGGCTTGATCCCTGCAGCGTGCAACCGAGAGCTGCGCGCACTTCACCCCCGAGACGTTGGCCGTAGCCGTGTTTCGTGGCGAACAAAAGGACGCACAGCCCACGGCGGATGACGTTCAGTGCGCTTGGCAACGCGGCCACGAACTTCTCCCCGTCGT
>JBCBXS010000168.1:0-5974 GCA_039816475.1 Pseudomonadota bacterium
CTTTATCACGAATTCCTCGACGCCAACGTCATCGCCAAGGACGAAAACGGCGTCGCGACCAGCGAAGGCTCGAAAGTGGCTCTCGTCTTTGGTCAGATGAACGAACCTCCGGGCGCCCGCGCTCGTGTGGCTCTCTCGGGTCTGACGATGGCGGAATACTTCCGCGATCAAGAAGGCCAGGACGTGCTGTTCTTCGTCGACAACATCTTCCGCTTCACGCAGGCAGGCTCGGAAGTGTCGGCGCTGCTCGGCCGTATCCCGTCGGCGGTCGGATATCAGCCGACACTTGCCACCGACATGGGCGGCATGCAGGAGCGGATCACGACCACGCAAAAGGGCTCGATTACGTCCGTGCAGGCCGTCTACGTGCCCGCCGACGACCTGACCGACCCGGCCCCGGCTTCGACATTCGCCCACTTGGACGCAACGACCGTGCTTTCGCGTTCGATTGCGGAAAAGGGCATCTATCCGGCCGTTGACCCGCTCGATTCGACCTCGCGTATGCTCGACCCGCGCATCATCGGCGAGGAGCACTACGAAACCGCGCGCGCCGTGCAGGAAACGCTGCAGCGTTACAAGGCGCTGCAAGACATCATCGCGATCCTCGGCATGGACGAGTTGTCAGAAGAGGACAAACTCACCGTCGCCCGCGCCCGCAAGGTCGAGCGGTTCCTGTCCCAGCCGTTCTTCGTCGCAGAAGTCTTCACCGGTTCGCCGGGCAAGCTCGTCGACCTCGCCGACACGATCAAAGGCTTCAAGGGCCTGGTGAACGGCGAATACGACCACCTGCCCGAGCAGGCCTTCTACATGGTGGGGACAATCGAAGAAGCGATTGCCAAAGCAGAAGACCTCGCGGAAGCTGCCTAAGTCGGACCGGGTGATTTGGAGCAGCGAACGTCTGCTCTGGGCCTCGCGATCAAGACACGAGGGCAGGAGAGGGCGCAGATGGATCAGGAAAAACCGCACGGCTTTGGCACGTGTTGCGAGGAACTGGCGGAAGCAATTGAGGGCGAAGACTTCGATCCATTAGTGACCGTCGGTGACGATGGCGTCCTCTACATGGCCGTCGGCCTACTCGCACCCGAGGGGGACGAGGACGGCGACGAGGCCGATGACGAAGACGCCGAACCTGAAATGCTCGATCACCCAATTTTCTTCTGCCCGTTCTGCGGAACAAAGTTGCAGGAGCCTGAGACGATCCGGTCGCAGATGGCCGTTGACGACGGGCCCGGCACGGTGACCGCGCACTAAACGGCGCAACGCGACGCCCTGAAGCCGCGGCAGCTCCGGCTGCCGTTGCGGTGAGGGAAACACTTTAAGAGTTGCGTGGCCTCCCAAGCGCCGCGCGAAGAGGACCACGGAATGGCTGGCACGTTTAAGTTCGAATTGGTGAGCCCGGAGCGTGTCCTCCTCTCCGAAAACGCCGAGCAGGTTGTCCTCTCGGGCACCGAGGGCGATTTTACCGTCCTCGCCGGCCACGCCCCGGTGATCGCAACGCTCCTGCCAAGCGTGATCCACGCGACGTTGCCAGACCCGCACGGCAAAAAGGCGATCTACATCAAGGGCGGGTTTGCCGAAGTCACGCCTGACACTCTCTCGGTTCTGGTCCAGCACGCCTTCATCACCGACGAAGCCGATCCGCGCCAGATCGACGATGAACTGGCCGCCGTTGAAGCTGCCATGGACGCCGAGCAGGACGACGAAGCCCGCATCCACCTCAGCCGCGCACTCGACAACCTGAAGGCCCTACAAGCCGAAAAACGCGGCGGCTAGCGATCCCGTTTTGCCGTCGGCGGCACGCTTCGGCTTCAGGCTCTCGACAACGGCGAGTGGCTTCGCTAAGACGCCGTTTCTCCCGAGATCGGGCGCATGAACAACGGCGAGTTGGCCTCCGGGGCCTGCTGTCTTGCTCCTCTGCATGTTCCACAATCAAGATACAGTGCCGCCGAGGGCTCGCCCGGGCGCGCGCGAGAAAGCAAGACCGTGAACATCATCCAAGAGTTCGAAGCCGAGCAGATGCAGAAGATCGCAGCCCAGCGTGCGATCCCTGAGTTCGCCCCCGGAGATACCGTGCGGGTTCAGGTCCGCGTCGTGGAAGGCAAGACCGTCCGCAACCAGGCCTACGAAGGCGTCGTGATCGCCCGCTCGGGCGGCGGCATCAACGAGAACTTCACCGTCCGCAAGATTTCCTACGGCGAAGGCGTCGAGCGCGTCTTTCCGCTTTATTCGCCACAGATCACAGACATCGAAGTGGTCCGTCGCGGTCGTGTCCGCCGTGCAAAGCTCTACTATCTCCGTGGCCGCCGCGGTCGCTCCGCTCGCATCGCCGAGCGCACGGATACGCGCGCCAAGCGCCTCAACGCCGCCTTCAAGGGCTTCAAGAAGCCGAAGGGCGAGCGGGATGATCTGACCAAGATCGACGGCCTCAGCGCCGTGACTGCAACTGCGCTCAACAAGCTGAACCTCATCAAGTTCGAGCAGATCGCGGCACTCTCCGACGATGACATCGCCAACATCGACGAGGCTCTGAAGCTCGACGGCGCCATCGAAAAGAACGATTGGGTCAATCAGGCCCAGCGTCTGATGGCGGAAGCAACTGTCGAAGAGGTCCCCGCCGAAGAGCCGGCCGAGGCCGAAGGCGGCGACGCATCAGCAGACGACGCAGCAAAGTCCTAGGATTGCGGACGTACCGGCGCGCCGACCCGTCTTTCGCACGAGGCTCGCGTGCTTGGCTTAAGCGCCCTGTTCTGAGAACATGGCGCGGCCGGCCGTGACGGTCGGTCATGCGTTCGCTGAGTTCGGGCCATTATGAACCTCGATACCGCCTCAACGTCCAACGCCGACGGCGCGATCCCGATCAACGGACACGACGGCTTTGAAGCGATGCGGTCGGCCGGCCAACTCGCCGCCCGCGCGCTCGACATGCTGGTGCCGCACGTCGTGCCCGGCGTGAAGACATCGACGCTCGATGATCTCGTGTTCGCGTTCGCGATGGATCATGGGGCGATGCCCGCGACGCTCAATTATCGCGGCTACCGACACTCTTCCTGCATCTCGATCAACCACGTTGTCTGCCACGGTATCCCGGGGACCAAGACGCTGCGCAACGGCGATATCCTGAACATCGATGTGACACTGATCGTCGATGGCTGGCATGGCGACACCAGCCGGATGTATGTCGCCGGCGAGCCGAGCCGGAAGGCACAGCGGCTGATCGATGTGACGCACGAGGCGATGATGCGCGGGATTGCAGCCGTTAAGCCCGGCAACACGACCGGGCATATCGGCGAGGCGATCCAGCGGTTCGCTGAAGACGAGCGCTGCAGCGTGGTTCGAGACTTTTGCGGTCACGGCCTCGGTCGGATGTTCCACCTGCCGCCGAACATTCTGCATTACGGCAAGGCGGGCGAGGGGCCGGTGCTAAAGCCCGGAATGTTTTTTACGATCGAACCGATGATCAACATCGGCAAGCCGACGGTGAAGATCCTGTCGGACGGTTGGACGGCTGTGACGCGCGATCGCGAGCTCTCGGCGCAGTTCGAGCACACCGTTGCTGTGACCGAGACCGGCTGTGAGGTGTTTACCTATTCGCCGGCCGGGCTGCACAAGCCGCCGTTCGACCTCAAGAGCGAAGCGGCGTAGGGCGCGGGACGATGGCCGGCGACGATCGACGCAGCTCCCCGCAATCGCAGCTCGGTGATCAGTTCGGCACTTTCGACCTTGGGCAGCCGACGCCAGCCGCCGCTGATACGTCCGCGCTCTTCCCGCTGAGCCCAAGCCGACCCGGATCCGCAGGCAGCAGAACAGATGCTGGCGCCGGCGCTCCGAAGGATGTCGTACGGAAGGCACCCTCACCGCACGCAGGGCACCGCAAGCGTTTGCGAGAGCGGCTTGTTGCCGGCGGCGCCGATGCGGTTCCCGATTATGAATTGCTTGAACTCGTGCTCTTTCGGGCCGTCCCGCGCGGGGACACGAAGCCGCTCGCGAAGACGCTAATCGCGAAGTTCGGATCGTTCGCAGCCGTCGTCCAGGCACCGGACCATCGCCTGCGCGAGGTCGACGGGGTCGGCCCGGCGGTGATCGCAGAGTTGCGCCTCGTCAGTGCAGCAGCTCTCCGGCTCGCGCGGACTGAGATCATGGAAAAGCCGATCCTGTCTTCGTGGCAGGCAACGCTCGACTACTGCCACGCCGCGATGGCGCTGCTCGAACGCGAAGTCTTCCGGATCCTGTTTCTCGATAAGCGCAATCGCCTAATCGCCGACGAAGTCCAGCAGCATGGCACGGTCGATCATACGCCGGTCTACGTCCGCGAAGTGGTCAAGCGTGCGCTGGAGTTGTCGTCGACCGCGCTCATCCTGGTGCACAACCATCCGTCGGGTCAGCCGGAGCCGTCGCATGCGGATATCGAGATGACGAAGCTGATCGCGATGGCCGCCAAGCCGCTCGGGATCGTCGTCCACGATCACATCATCATCGCGCGCGAAGGACACGTCAGCTTTCGCAACCGGGGGCTGCTCTAGCGGCGCGAGCGACCGGTGTCCGCCAGTTGAGCTGAGAGCCACGCGAAGGCCGCGTCCGCCGTCTCGACGGTTGTCAGCTGGCAGGCTTGCGGAGCAGCGCCGTCCGGCGATGGCCGCGGGATCATCAAAACAGTCAGACCAAGATCAGCCGCCGCATCGAGCTTTCCGCGACTGCCGTCGCCGCCGGCGTTCTTCATGACGACGTGAGTGACGCCAAGCTCAGTGAAGAGCGCCGCATCTTCGTCGCGCGTGCGTTCTGGGTGTTGGACGATCACGTGCAGGTTGCCCGGTCTCGATCGCGTGTTGTCGATCGCCTCGGCGACGCGAAGATAAAACGTCGCCGCGCTTCCTGACGCGAGATCGCAGGCCGCGCTGAACGATCCGGTACCGGTCGCAAGAAACGCGATCGACTCGTCGCTCAGATGCTCCACGGCGTCGGCGAGGCCTGCAATCTGCGTCCAAGGCTGATGAGGCTGATGGGGCGGCTGCGTCCACGGCGGTCGCTCTAGCCGCAGTATCGGGATCGCCGACTGCGCGGCAGCCTGCATGGCGTTTGCGGAGATCCTCGCGGCGAAGGGATGCGTCGCATCGATGATCAGGTCGACGCGCGCTTCGCGGATGAATGCGCTTAGGCCGTCCACGCCGCCAAAGCCGCCGCGCCTGAGGTCTCCGGCATAGGCGCGCGGCTCTGTCGTCGCGCCCGCAAGCGACGTCGTGAGCGTGACCCGAGGCAGCTTCGCCTCTACGATCTGGCTCGCGAGGCGGCGCGCCTCGCCCGTGCCGGCAAGCAGCAACAAATGCGTTTTGCGAGCGCCGGTTCTCATGCGAGCGCGCGTGCGTCGTCGGCATCGGCCACGGCGATCGCGTTGCCCTTGCGGTCGACGATCAGGACGTCGAGTTCGACGTTTGTGGGTTCGAGTACGGATTGCGCGGTTACGCGTGCGCGTGCGGCGATGGTTGCCGCCAGTTCAGGCCCCGCAATCTCAAGGGCGTGCTGTGCGGTGTTGGCTTCTCGAACCGCATCGCGATGTGCCGCATCGGCCGTCACCGTAAGGCGTTCAAAATCGATCTGACTCCGTGACGAGTGGAGATCGAGTGCGCCCTGGGCGAGTTTGGTGAGCTTGCCAAACCCGCCCGCGATCGTCAGCCGCGGCAGGGGGTGGCGCTTTAAGTACTTCAGCAAGCCACCTGCGAAGTCCCCCATATCGAGCATCGCGTGATCGGCAAGGCCAAAGCGGGCTTGCGCCACGCGCTCCGAGGTCGCGCCTGTGCTGCCGACGGCGTGCCCAACGCCGTTGGCGCGGGCGACATCAATGCCGCGATGGATGGAGGCGATCCACGCTGCGCAAGAGAACGGCCGCACAATCCCCGTTGTGCCCAGAATGGAAATGCCGCCCGCGATGCCAAGCCGCGGGTTCCAGGTCTTCGCCGCCAGCGCTTCGCCACCCGGAACG
>JBCBXS010000169.1:0-5897 GCA_039816475.1 Pseudomonadota bacterium
CCGGCATCCTCCCCCACGACTACCGCTTTGAACTGATCGACGGGGAACTCGTCCCGATGAGCCCTAAAAGTGCGCCGCACACGATGGTGCAATCGGCTGTTATGCGCGCCTGGCCCAGCGTGGATGCCGCGACCGTGATGATCCTGACGGAGCCAACCGTCTGGATCGGCGAGCACATGTTTCTCGAACCCGACCTTTATGTCTGTGCGCCCGTGTCGGCGTCTCAAAAGATCGAGATTGGCGGTGCGAAGCTGGTCGTCGAGGTGGCCTACACGTCAGTTAGCGCGGACTTGGGGCGCAAGATGCACGCCTACGCAGAAGCCGGCACGCCGGAATATTGGGTGATCGATATCGCAGCGCGCGTAACGCACGTGCACCGGGAGCCAACGGAGACCGGCTTCAACGCAATCGCGCAAGTTGGTTGGTCCGACCGCCTGGTCCCGACACGCGTCCCGGAGCTGGCGATCCGGCTCGATGATCTCGGCCTCAACCTCGGGTGATGCGATGAATGTCCACCAGTCTCAGTTCGCAGAGCGCCGGCCGGAGACAACGCGTGGCGCCGAGGGGCTCGACCGACACAAATTCACGGTCGACGACTGCTTCCGCATGGTCGAGGCCGGCATCCTCCCGCACGACTACCGCTTTGAACTGATCGACGGGGAACTCGTCCCGATGAGCCCAAAGAGTTCTCAGCACTTCGCTGTTCAAACTGCACTACTTCGTGCCTGGGGACGCAGCCTCCCTGACACTCAGGCGCTTGGCGCGGAGCCGACGCTGCGGACAGACGGCAGCACGTTTGTCGAACCGGATCTGTATGTGTGGCCATCTGCGATCGCAGCGGCCGACATCACGTTGGCCAGCTCATCCCTTGTGATCGAGATCGCAGTGACCAGCTTGAAGTTCGACCTGACGACCAAAGCTGAACTCTATTCGCGCCACGGCGTGACAGAGTACTGGGTGATCGATACCGTCAATCGCGTGACGCGCGTGCACCGGGAGCCAACGGAGACGGGCTTCGGCGCGATCACGCAAGTTGCATGGTCCGACCGCCTAGTCCCGACACGCGTCCCGGAGCTGGCGATCCGGCTCGATGATCACGGCCTCAACCTCGGGTGATGCGATGAACGTCCATCAGTCTCAGTTCGCAGAGCGCCGCCCGGAGGCAACCCGCGGCGCCGAAGGTCTCGACCGGCACAAGTTCACGGTCGACGACTGCTTCCGCATGGTCGAGACCGGCATCCTCTCGCACGACTACCGCTTTGAACTGATCGACGGCGAACTCGTCCCGATGAGCCCAAAAGGCGTGCCGCACGAGCGGACAAAGTCCGAACTGACCGTGCACTGGGCCAAGCGACTGCCGGATACCGCGAAGATGGTGACGGCAACGACGCTGAAGCTGGACGCCCACGGCTTCCGCGAACCGGACTTCTATTTCTGGCCGATGCGCGTTGATATCGCAGACAAGACGCCGGCGGACGCGCTGCTGATCGTCGAAATCGCGAGTTCGAGCCTCAATTACGATCTCGGCCGCAAGGCGCGCACTTACGAGGCGCAGTCGGTTCAAGAGTACTGGGTGATCGACGCACCAGCGGCACGGATCGCCGTGATGCGTTTGCGCGAGGACGGGACTTACGGTGACCCAGTCTGGTATGAACGCGATGAAACAGTGACGCCGGTCGCGATCCCGGAACTGGCGGTCTGTCTGAGTGATCTCGGGTTAAAACCGGAAGCTGAATGACCGCGGCGCAGACTGAACTGTCGATCGATACACGCGGGTCCGGGCTTTACGAATTCACGGACGGCGTCATCGCCTGGGTCGCGCAAGAGGCCCGGTCCGGCCCTGCACTCCTGACGGTCTTCATCCGCCACACCTCGGCGTCGCTGCTGATCCAGGAAAACGCCGATCCCGACGTTCGACGCGATCTCGACAACTACTTCGCGCGCGCGGTTCCCGCCGCCGATGACCCTTCCATGGACTATCTCCGGCATCGCTCGGAAGGGCCGGATGATATGCCGGCCCACATCAAGTCCGCACTGACGGCGACAACGCTGTCGATCCCGGTGCGTGACCGCCGATTGCTGCTTGGCACTTGGCAGGGGCTTTATTTGTTCGAGCACCGCGCGAAGGCGCACACGCGAAAAATCGTTCTGCACTTGGCGTGACGAGGGGCCGGATCAGAGCGAGATCGGCCGCGTTCCGAGCGGGATCTGCACCGTCGCCTCAAACCCGCAGCCGCTGCATAAAACCGCGTACCACTCTGCGTGCGGGCGCGCTGACCTGTCCTCGATCTCGACGCCGGTGCGCTGGCATCTCGGACACGCAAGCCCGGTCTTGCCTGCGCGCCACGCGCTGATCACATCAGCCGCCGCGTTTCGTTCGCCGGCTGTCGGCGGTGTCGCTGCCATTGACGTGACCCTTGCGTCGGAACTGAACCTCAAAACAAAAGATACCGGACGGTTGCCCGCCCGGTACCCATCAATCGTTGTCATGCATCCGGCAAGGACCGGACGCCGAACCCACGTCTTACGACGCGGACTTCGGCATGATGACCTTGTCGATGACGTGGATGACGCCGTTCGATGCACTGATGTCGGCCTTCGTGACCTTGGCACCATCAACGCTGACACCACCCTGAGATGCATCAACGTCAACCTTTGAGCCTTCAACGGTCTCGACCTGTGCCTTCTGGCCCTTGATGTCGCTCGACATTACTTTGCCAGGCACGACGTGATACTTCAGGATCGTCGCCAGCTTCTCCTTGTTTTCCGGCTTCAGAAGGTCTTCAACCGTGCCCTTCGGCAGCTGATTGAAGGCTTCATCGGTCGGGGCGAACACAGTGAACGGTCCGTCGCCCTTAAGGACTGAGACAAGACCGGCTGCCTGTGCGGCACGCACGAGCGTGTTGAACTGACCTGCACTCTTTGCCGTCTCAACGATGTCCTTGGACGCAGCGTTGGCCGCAGTGAATGGCAGCGCCAGGAATGCTGTGACCAAGAGCGCTTTGATGATCGACATGGACATTTACCTCTTCGACTTCTTCCTCGCGGCGCGGCACTCGTTTGGCCACGCGCACGAAGCGTGCGGGACGCACGCTTGCATGGTTAATGCGCGAGCGCGCCGTTTGGATGCGTCGCTCAGATGAAACTCGCGTAAGGCTTCGGGCGGCGAGATGGCAGCGTCTCAACCAAAGCCCGCAATCGCAGCACCGAGCGTATCTTCAAGATGAGCACAACAGCTTTGTCGCAGCTCACCGTGCACTCGGCCCGGCTTCGATTGCGCAGTTTGTCAGTCGCGAACGAACCCGCGCGCTAATGCGGAACGCTGTAGCTTGCCGTTTGCGGTGCGGGTCAGCGTGTTGACCTTGCGATAGGCGCGAGGTCGCTTTTGCGGTGCGAGGTTTTCGTCTGCGCGCCTGCGGAGAGTGGCCTCCAGCTCGCTCCAATCAGGCGCCGTCTCTGACATGACGACGAACGCGCAGATCACGCGAACGTCCTCGCGGACCTCAACTTCCGCGCAAGCAATTTCATGGACGCCGTTGACAGCGCAGAGCACGTCCTCAAGTTCAGCCGGCGACACGCGGAAGCCACCGGCATTCATGACGTCCGTCTCGCGGCCGAGATGGAACACGTAGCCGTCATCATCCATGCGCGCGAGATCGCCGCCAACGAACCATTCGCCGACGCTCACTGCAGCGTCCTCGTCGGGCAATTCCCAGTACCCGAGCATCATGCCCGGATCCGACCGGTGGACGGCCAGAAGACCCTCTTCGCCGGCGGGGAGCGGCATGACCTGTTCGTCCCGCCCGCGCGGAGCATCCGGCGGCAGGATCGCGATACTGCGCCCCGATTGCGGGCGGCCGGCAGAACCATCGCGCGGTGGTACGTCCGGCGACGTCGAGACGTACGTCGAAATCTCGCTCATCCCGAGCGCTTCGTAGATTGGCAGGCCGGTCGCGTCGGTCCAATCGGGGCGCAGTGTCAGAGGCGGCGCTTCGCCGGCCATCAGGCCATGCCGGAGCGCTCCAAGATCATCGAGATCGTCGGCGTATTTGAGCATCTGGCGATAGATGCCCGGCACCGCGGCAAAGATCGTCGCGCCGGTTTCTCGGATGAGTGACGGCCAAGTCTGCGGCGGCTTCGCGCCTAACGCGACGAGCGCAGTCGCGCCATTGGCCCAGGGATCGGTTAGCCCGGTGCCAAGGGTGTAGGTCCAGTTGAAGGCGCCGGCGTGCAGCATGCGATCGCCGGCGCCGAGCCCGTACCAGTCGCGATACATCGGCCGGCGGCCCCACGCGGCGCTGTGCGCGTGCAGGACACCCTTGGGCGCCGCCGTCGTGCCGGAGGTGTAGATCAGGTAGGCGGGATCATCGGCTGCGGTGTCGGCGTAAGATGCAGGCTCAACCGCGTTGACCGCATCGGCCAGATCGCCCGCGTTGAGGCGAATGAGCCCGGCACCGCCCTGAAGTCCCGGATCACCGTCGGAGCTTACGAGCAATTTCGCCCGGCTGTTGCCGACAACGAAAGCCGTCTCGCGCGGGGTCAGGCCTGCGGACGCCGGAATCGGGATGAAACCGCCCGCAACCGCGCCGAAGAACGTCACGGCATACTGCGATGTGTTCTCAAGCTTGACGACGACGCGATCGCCGCGCGTGAGCCCAATGGCGCTGAGGGCTGCCGATGTGCGCAGAACGGCGTCTTGCAAACTTTCGAAGGTCCAGCGCTCCAACCGTCCGCACGTCGCCGCATCGTAGACTTCAAGCGCAACGTTACGAGGCGTCCGCGCGGCCGCATCGCCGATTGCATAGCGCGCCATATTGAAGTGAGCCGGCGGCCGCTCCCCGCTGAACTCGGCCGGTCTTGATCGGCCGGTCATTGTGCGTTGGCGACCCACCACGTGTTGATGTCGGTCCCTGACAACACCTTCGCGTCAGGGCGTTTGACGCGGGCCCATCGTGCAAGCCACAGCCCCGGCGCATGAAACAGTGGCACCACGTAATCGCCGGAGATCAGAACACGATCGAACGCGCGCACAGCGTCGGTGAAGTCCGACCGGTCGCGCGCTGCCAGCAGCTTGTTGATCATCGCATCGGCTGCCGCGTTGCGGACGCCTGCAAAGTTCAACGCACCCTCGATGTCGGCGGCCTTGGTTGACCATCGGCCGATCTGCTCGTTGCCCGGAGACAACGACGCGCTCCATCGGAACTGGATCATGTCGAAATCGAATGTCTTCAACCGCGCCCAGTATTGTGAGTTGTCGACCTGCCGGATCGTGACCTCGATACCGAGCCGCTTCAGGATCGTTTGATAGGCGAGCATCAGGCGCTCTTGCGCCTTGGTGAGCGCCAAAAACTCGAACGCCAATTGCTGGTCCGGCGCGTCTTCCTTGACGAGGCGGCCTGCCTTGATGACGTAGCCGGCTTTTCTAAAAAGGCTGAGCGCCTCGCGGAGGCGCCCGCGGTCACGCCCGGTCCCATTGCCGTCCGGCTGTGCGAGATCGCCCGCGAGGGCTGCAGGCTTCACCTTCGTGTCGAACGCGCCAAGCCACGCGCGCTCTTGCTCCGTTGCGGTATGGCCGTGAAACGCGAGATCGGAGCGCGCAAAGAAACTTTCGGTGCGGGCAAACTGGCCGTTGTAAAGCGCGCCGTTGATCCACTGAAAATCGAACAGCGCGATGAAACCGCGGCGCACGTTCGGGTCGGCAAACACTGGCCGGCGCGTATTGAAAACGAGTGCGTTCATGCCGGCCGGCAAACCGGTCTCAATCGTCTCGACCTTCACGCGGCCATCGGTGACCGCGGCAAACTGATAGCCATCAGCCCAACGCGCCGGCTCACTCTCAAAGCGGAAGTCGACGGCGCCGGTCTTGAACGCCTCGAACAGCGCGGTCGCATCGCGAT
>JBCBXS010000016.1:0-16910 GCA_039816475.1 Pseudomonadota bacterium
TTCAGCGCATCATGACGCGAGATCAGGCTTTCCAGACGCTCGCGGCTTGAGTCGGAGAGATGATTGAAGTCGTCTTCGTTGGCGGTCGTCGAAAGGCGGATCGGCGTGTTTGGCGATGTGTTCTTTGCCGGAGCCGGGACAGCCTTCGGCATGGGCGCACGGACCGCAGCGGGCTGACGCTGCACGATCTGTGGGGCGCGCGGCGAGCGCACCGCATCCGGTAGGCGCTCGGCTTCTGGCACGTCGACTGAAGGCCGGGCGGCAGTGTCTAAGGCCGGATCGCTCTCAGGCGACATCGCCTGCGCATCTTCATCCGCAACTTGTCCTGCGGACCCCTCCACCGGTTCAGCAAGTTCGGCCGGCTCGAAACCGTCCTCAAGATCGCCGACACCGTCAGCAGGCTCAGGCGGCATCTGAAGGTCGGCGTCGGTGATGACCGTGCGCGCCAGCGGGTGCTGCGGGTCGACTTCGGCGGCGGCGGCAAGCGGCGAGCTCTGGCCCAAACGCGCGTTCAGCCGGGCTGCGAAGCTGTCGCCGCCCTCGTCTTCCGCATTGTCTTCCGGCTCACGCGCCACAGGTCACTCACGCCCTCTATCCTCGCGCAGCGGATGCAATCCGGGCGCATACGCCGGTTATCGGCAAAGAGCATGAGAAAGTGATTAACGCCTGTGCCAGAGAGGTCAGCGAAGTGCTGTTCCGGGAACCAACGCGGTTTCAGCGTGACAAGGATTGCGCGAAAGTACGGTTACGTAAGTGTTTCTTAGCCGCTTTTGACCAAGGTTACGGCAGAGCTAGGACAGCTCAATCGTACTCGGAGTTCCTGCATTATGCGTTTCATCAGCCTGCTGGCTGCAGCCCTGACTGGGCTTGCGGCCCTGACCATCGGCAGCAGCACGGCTCAGGCGTTCGGCTGGGACCGGACGCATGCCCCGCGCGGCTACGGCAAGACACGGACCGTGCGCCACTACGTCTATCGCCCGCGCTACCGCCATCGCTATCGGTTGCACTCACACACCGACCCTTACCGGTACCGCTACGAGCCGCGCGGTTATTACCCGTACTACAACAGCGGCTATTGGCGCCCGGCCCATAAGGTCCGTCGACGCTACCGCTTCCACCAGCCGCGCTACTATCCGGCCTGGGGCAGCCACAAACGCCACTACAAGCACCACCGCTGGCATCACCGCAATCACGGCCGCCACCGCGCCTGGCACTGGTAAGCAGCAAGCCCGCAACCCTCAGCGTCGCGGTATCAAACAACAACAAAAGGGCTGCCCAACCGGGCAGCCCTTTTGCGTTGCGGGTCGGGAGTGCTAGGTGTTCCGTAGGGATACAGTTTCATTTGTCTAGTGCTGTCGCGTGCCTCACATCGCTCCACAAACTGACAATCCCGCTCGGATTATTGTTGTGCATCCGACCAACAACGATCGCGGCGGTGTTCTAAACGCCAGCGTCAGCCATGCTAACGGCCTAACGGCTTTAGGCTATCACGCCGAGCTTTGGACGGGTTCGATTGAAGCGGCTGAAAAAGCCGAACGGTTGGGCATGACGACAGTTTACGAACCCGCTATTGCTGAGCCACTGACGCCGCTGATCAAGGGTGAACTGTGGACTCGCTCTCGCGCAAGAGCCCGACCGCAGGCTGTTCTCCATCAGGGCGCACGTTCGTTTACCTGGGCGCATGTCTTCTGGCCGCGTGCCACTCACGCGGTTCGATTTCCAAATTACAGGATCAGGGATCGACAGCTCTATCGGAACTGGTTGGCAATATCCTCGCGACACGCAAAACAGCTGTGCGAAACTCGCACCGCAGGCGTCTTTCGTCATCATGTGGCAGTGATACGGAACGGACAAATTCAGCTTCAGTTAGCCAACGACACTCCGGCCCGGCGTAAAAATCGGGATGGGCCGCTCACGATCGGAATGCTTGCTGAACTCACGCATCGGAAGGCACAGGACGTCGCGATCGAAGCGTTAGCAAGATTGAGAGCTGGCGGGATAAATGCGCGCTTGGTGTGTGCAGGTTCAGGATCCAGCGAGCTGCTCGAGAATCTCGCTAAGCAGCTGAACGTCTCCAGCAAAGTTGAATTCTTGGGATGGGCTGATCCGGTTCGGTTCCTGAACACTCTGGACGTATTCTGTTTCCCGTCTCGAGCCGAGCCGTTCGGGATAGCCTTGATTGAAGCGATGGCGCAGGGCGTGCCGGTCGTGGCAAGTGATGTTGACGGTCCAGCCGACATATTGGCCGATGGATCAGGTTTGCTTGTGCCGCCGGGCAACGCCGAGGCCTTGGCAAATGCGATCGGGCGCATCGCTCGCGACGAGACGTTAGCTGCACAACTCTCTGAACGGGGACGCCAACGGGTCCTCAGCCACTACAGTCCTGAAGCCGTCGGTCAGTCGATCGTATCGGCGTTTCGAGAGTTCGGGGCCCAAGTCTAAGTTTTTTAAAGGTCCAGAACGCCCTGCTCGCGGTCGAGGGTTTCTAGGATGTCTTGGATTTTGGTTTTGAGGGCGAAGAAGCCTTTGGTGGCGTGGGGCCAGGCGGTTTCGTCGAAGAGGCGGCGGACTTCGACGATTTCAATGCCGTCTGACTTGAGTTCGTCACGGGCTTGGGCGACGCGGGCCGCGACGGGTCCGACCGGACAGTAGGCGGTGACGATCTGTTTGGTCCCGGCATCTGCGGCAGCCGTCCGCAGCACATCGGCCCAGTTGTCGGGCGACTTCGGCGCGGCAACTTCGCAACCGAATGCCTCTGACGCGCGGGTCGCAGCATCTGCCAGGCCGGCCTCGGCGAACGCCTTCGCGTGATCGCCGACCTCTAGCGGTGATCGGTCGTCCGTCGCGAGAAGACTGACGCCAGCTGCGATATCCGAGCCGCGGAACAGATCGTCGGGACAACCGTCCTCTTCCGTGATGAGCAGCACCGACTTACCCGCAGGCGGCGCGTCGGCGGCCGGGCGTAGCGAACGCTTCCCCGGCGTCTCTGCCTCCGTCAGCGCAGGTGCCTCCGGTGACAGCCGGTGCGGCTCAAAGCGCCCCTCGGTGTATTTCTCGATGTTGCTTGCACGCGCGAGATACGTCTTGCCCTTCGTGTGCAATCCGCCAACCCAGCGCCACGACAGCGTGTTCGATGCCGGATCGCCGTCGACGAGATGCCGGTAGAAGAAGTCCGCGCCAAGCTCCCACGGCAACTTCAGCGTGAAGATCCAGATGCTCGCGAACCACATGCGGGTGTGATTGTGCAGATAGCCGGTGCCGACCAGCTCGTGCGCCCAGGCATCGAAGCAGGCAATCCCCGTTTCGCCGTTGACGGCCTCGCGATAGCGCCGAGCAAGATCGCGGTCCTTTTCAAGGATCGCGAACTGCTTATCGCGGACGTTTTCATAGAGCGACCAGACGCCGGGGCGCTGTTCGAGCCACCCCTTGAAGTAGGTGCGCCAGAAGACCTCCTGGATGAACTTCTCAGCCGTTGAGAAAGCAAACCGCGCGCGAACGGCGGCCAGCACATCAGTTTCGAGCACAAGCCGATGCCGGATGTACGGCGACAGCACTGAGACATTGTCGCGGCGTTCGGGCCCGAAGTCGTAGTTCCGAGTGTTCGCGTACGCCCGGCCGGCATTCGGCAGGAAGCCTTCGAGACGCTCAAGACCGGCTTCGCGGGAGGCAACAAACGGGACCGTTGTCGGGGTGTCGGCGTCAAGCGGCATGGAACTTCTGTCCTCGCATCTCGTATCGATCGGCAACTGCAGTTAGAACGCGCTCGGCAACCAAAAGGATCGCCCGTTGGCGGAGGACCGCGCCGTACCAATCGTGTCAGATGACGAAATTGCAGCGGCCATTCTTGAGCTCTGCGAGAAACGCGGCCGCGCAAAGACGATCTGTCCGTCAGATGCCGCGCGTACGTTGCGCCCCGATGGAGACGTCTGGCGGGGTTTGATGCCGGACGTGCGCCGTGTGGCCGGGACGCTCGTGCAAGACGGCCGGATTGAGGCGACACAACGCGGGTCGGCCGTCGACCCTGTTGAGGCGCGCGGTCCGATCCGCCTCGGGCTGAAGCGCTGAACGAGCCGAGCGCGAGCGCGGCACCGCCCCAAGAGGCCGCGCCGCGGTCAGATGCTTCTTTTGAACGAAAGAGCAGTAAGCGCGAGACTTAACGGCCGAGCGTCGGTGCCGGACGACGGATCGCCTCGTGATAGCCCTTCGGCGTCTCACCCCGGGCGACGAGCTTGCCCGCGCCACGACGGATCGCCCGGCCAACACGGCGGATGCCCTTGCCCTGCTTGATGAGACCACGCTTGGCCGCCCGCCCGACACGACGCAGGCCCTTCACGTTCTGCTTGGCGCCGCGGCCCACGGCTTTCGCAGCCTTCCGCGCGGCCGACTTCACCTTCGATCCGACCTTCTTGACCGGCTTCGCGATCTTCTTGATCGGTTTTGCGAGTGGCTTGGTCGCTTTCTTGACCGCCGATCCAACGCTGCTGCCAGCCTTCTTGATACCCGAGCCGACCTTCTTGGCAGCGCTCTTCACCTTCGAACCGGCCTTCTTGATCTTGCGCTTCAGCCAGCCGGCTTCGGCCTGATCGACGACGGTGACTGCGCCGTGACGATCAATCGTCGGTTCGGAAAGGCCTGCTGAAAACGCGAAAGCGAATGCGGCGGCGAGGGCAAGTGATTTGAACATGTGAGCCTCCTTGGGGCACCGCCGGGTTTCGGCGGCGTATGGAGGCTCTGTCGTGCGGGCTGGTGAAACGGTTCAAAGGAGGGCGCACAAAAATTTCGAGGTCGGAGGCAAATCGCCGGAAAGCCAACCTCAGACGAGGATATTGAACCTGTCGCGGATGGTCCGGTCGATATCAGCCGGGATCAGCGAGTCCGGCGACGCAGCCAGAATGTCCTGCTTCCGCGCGATCGCCCGCGCCATCAGGTCCGGCCTGCCGAACTCCTCCCATTCTTTCGGGCTCATGCGATTGGCGATCGCCGGATAAACGTATTCCGTCTGCATGATCGAAAGCGTTTGAGCGTGGCCGAGATAGTGCCCCGGTCCGCCAAGGCAGACGTCTTTCATCGCCTCGAGTGAGATACTTTCGTCGGTCACCTCGATGCCGCGCACGCAGCGCAGCACCTGGCCCAGCATATCGTCTCCGAGGATTAACGACTCAAACGAAAAGCCGAGCAGCGACGCGTGCATGCCGACGGCCTCGTAGACCATGTTGAGGCCGGACAAGCCCGCCATCACATTTGAGATCGCCTGCTCCCATCCCGCCTGCATATCCGGCAACTTCGCGTCGGCGATCCCGGCCGCTGCACCACCGGGCAGACCGTAGAACTGGTGCATCTGCGCGCAGCCGGCCGTCAGCAGCGCCTGCTCGCCCGAGCCGCCCGACATCGCACCGGTCCGAAGATCCGATACGAACGGCCACGTGCCGAAGACAGCCGGGTGCCCCGGCGCAATCGCGTTGACGTAGACGAGGCCTGCGAGACACTCCGCAACGGCTTGCACGATGGCTGTTGCGAGCGGTGCGGGAGCCGTCGCGCCAGCCTGGCCCGCGGAAAGCAGTAGGATCGGCATGCCTGCGCGAATGCAGGCTTCCATGACCTCGCAGCTCTCCGTCGCGAACTTCATCGGCGGGACGACAAAGCAGTTCGTGTTCAAGACAAACGGCCGCGCGCGCCATTTGTCTTCGCCGCCGGCGATCAAGTGCAGGAGGTCCATCGCGCCCGGAATGTGCTCTGGCACACAGAAGCTGGTGCCGATGTGCTTCGTCGTCCCGGCGCACGCGGCATAGATCGTGTTGATGTCGAGATCGAAGTTGTCGGGCACGTCGCGGCAAACCAGCGGCCGCTGGAAAAAGTGGACGTTGTCGAGCGCCTGGACGATACGCGCGGCATCGCGAAGGTCTGCGACGGTCGGGTCGCGGTACGTCCCGGTCTCGCTGTCGACGATATGAACCGCGGCTCCGGCCGTGCCGAAGTGGACGCGGGTGCCTTTCAACTCGAGATCGAATGCCGGTTCGCGCGCCGGCAAAACGAGTTCGCGGGCGGCAACTGCGAGCATGTCCTCGATCAGCGATCGCGAGAAGCGAAGCCTGCCATCGTCACCAAGCTCTGCGCCAGCCGCCGTCATGGCAGCGACACCGGACTTTGGCGCGTCTGCGAGGCCAATCACGGCCAGCGCGTCCAGCGCCGCCTCGTGAATGCGCGTGACGTCGCGCGCGCTCAGTGGCTGATAGGTGCCGCCTTTGAGGCCCGCGCGGACGGGGCGTGCATCACCCTCAAGCGGGCGCGACCGGGCCGCGATCCGGGCCGCGCGTCCGCCACCGCGCCGGGATTTTCGGGGGCGTTCTCCACCAGTCGCTGTCATCCGAGACCTCCCGTGGTTCTTCGGCAGATCATGGCCTGTTCGCATGCGGCGGGGCCAGCCTGCAGGCGACACTAGACTTGCCTTCACGCGACGACGCTCGATCAGGCGGCTGCAATCCAGACGTGGTTGTCGTGGAAAGCTGCACCGCCATAGGGCGCCACCTGGTCGGCGCCGGTGAGCGTGTTGAGGCCGACACCGTCGGGGAAAGCATCGTTCGGCGGAATGCTTTCGACGATCACAACACCGCGCTTTGCAGCGTTGCTCTCTTCCGCCCAGAGCTCGATCGTCCCGCGGCGATTGCCCATGCGGATGCGCGCACCATCGGCGAGACCGAGGTCTGCGAGGTCTTCCGGATGGATGAGCGCAGTCGGGCGACCTTCGCGGTCGCGGCTCGACGGGGTCTCGTTGAACGTCGAGTTGAGGTAGTTGCGCGATGGCGAAGTCGCGAGCCGGAAGGGGTGCTCATCATCGGCGTTCTCGATAACGTCCCAATGATCAGGCAGGCGCGGCATGGCCTCCGCGATGCCCCAGTCGTGACGGCGACCGACGGGCACATCCGTCCAGTCCGGCTTGAAGCGGAAGCGCCCGTCCGGGTAGGCGAAGCCATCGAGATAGTGGGACGCCCGGAAGTCCGGTTGCACGTCGATCCAGCGCTGTTGTTTCAGCGCCTCCCACGTGCCGTGGCCTGAGGCCTGCAGCGTTTCGTCGATGATCTCGGCTGGCGTCATATCGAAGCCGCGATGCTCGGCGCCGACCCGCTTGGCAAGCGCGCAAAGAACATCATGGTTTGATCGGCATTCGCCCGGTGGGTCGATGAGCTTTGGGCCGGCCAGAATGTGCTGGTGGCCGCCGCCCTGGTAGATGTCGTCGTGTTCGAGGAACATGGTCGCCGGCAGCACCACGTCTGCAAGTTCTGCGGTCGCCGTCATGAACTGCTCGTGGACACAGACGAACAAGTCGTCCCGCGCGAAACCCTGTTTGACCTTCGATTGCTCAGGCGCGACCTGCACCGGGTTCATGTTCTGGATGAAGAGGGCTGTCACCGGCGGCCCGTCTCCGAGATCGTCGCGATCTCCAGTAAGGACAGGCCCGATCCGTGACATATCAAGGACGCGGACGCTTGGATCGCGGACATCCGTGCCCTCGATAAGCGTCTTGTCCCAGCCGAAGATCTGGCCGCTGTTGTGGAGCGCGCCGCCGCCCTCGTGCTGCCACGCCCCAAGGACGGCTGCGATCGACAGCGCTGCGTGCATGTTGTGGGCGCCGTTGCGCTGACGCGTGAAGCCGTAGCCGAGCCGGAAGTAGGTCCGCGGCGTCTGGCCGAGCAGCGCTGCAAAGGCCTCGATCTCGGCGACCTCCAGACCGGTAATCTGCGCGGCCCACTCGGGCGTCTTGTCGGCCAGATGCGCTTCAAGCTCGGCTGGGCAATCGGTGTAGGCCTCGAGATAGGCGCGGTCCGCGGTCCCGTCACGGAACAGGCAATGCATCACCGCGCAAGCAAGCGCTCCGTCGGTGCCTGGACGGACGCAAAGCGCCACATCCGCCTGCGCCATGGTTCCGTTCTGATAGATATCGATCGCGACGATCTTCGCACCGCGTTCCTTCCGCGCCCGGACCGCGTGGGTCATCACGTTGACCTGGGTGTTGACCGGGTTGGTCCCCCAGATGACGACGCAATCGGACTGCGCCATCTCGCGCGGGTCCGTTCCGGCGAGCTTGCCGGTGCCGGCAACAAAGCCGGTCCACGCGAGCGTCGTGCAGATCGTCGCGAACATGTCCGAGTATCGCTTGGCATGACGAAGCCTATTGATGCCATCGCGCATCAAGAGACCCATTGTACCTGCGAAAAAGTATGGCCAGACGGCTTCCGGCCCATACTTGGCCTCCGCCTTCAGCATCGCCTCCGCGGTGATGTCGAGCGCGTCATCCCAACTGACGGGCTCGAAGCGCTTCGAGCCTTTCGGCCCAACGCGTCTGAGCGGCGTCATCAGCCGATCCGGATGATGGATGCGTTCGGCGTAGCGCGCGACCTTCGCGCAGATGACACCGGCAGTATAAGTGTTGTCCTGCGCGCCGCGGACACGACCGATGCGCCCATCGGCGAGAAGCTCGACATCGAGTGCGCAGGTCGATGGGCAATCGTGCGGGCAGACCGAGCCTGCAATGCGGATGGGCGCGTTCATCAGGGGTCCGCTATTCGAGCTGCTTCAGGGCCTCGGCATCGATATCTTACCCGACGCTCATCCAGAGCGTAGCCCCAGGCCCCCGCCAGTCAATCGCGCGACGGTCCGCTCTCGAAGCATTGCTTAAAGATCGAGGTAGAAAAGGTCCGTGTCATCCGGCTTTGCACCGGCAGCCGTCAGCATTGCGTGCACCTGACCCCGGTGATGTGTCTGATGATTGAAGAAGTGTGCCACACAGAACCAAGCGGGCTTCGTCACATCGCGACCGGCAGCACCGGAAAACCAACTGAGATCGCGGCCGAGCCAGTCCTCACTCACGCTGGCGGACCAGTGTTCTATGGTTTGGTCGAAGGTGGTGCGGGCCGCTGCGAGGTCATCCCAGTCGTCGAACGTGTCAGGCGACTCGGCGATGGACTTGGCTGCAGGCTTTGCCGTTCCGGCGAACCGGCTGAGCCACGTCTGATCGCCCCACAGCAGATGATTGAGGGTGCCATGGATCGACCGAAAGTGGGCGCCACGGTCCTGTTTGCGGGCGGCATCGTCGAGGGTCGCTGCTGCGCCGTAGATCGACCGGTTCTGCCAACTGTTGTAGCGGCCGAGCAGCACGATGTGTGGGCGGGTCAGCATGAGCGTTTTACTCTGCGGGTTCGGCGGCATCCGGGCCGGGATCAGCGCTGGTCGTCGCTTCGTCCAACAGCACGATCGTCTCGGCGTCACGCAGCGTGGCACCAGCACCGATCCGCGCAGTGACCTCGATCTCGATCCGCATGGCCGGATCGAGAAGCTCACAGTTCATGAAGGTCGCGGCCGGCCGGGTCTCACCGAACGCTTCCGCGAGGACAGGCCAGCACGCCTCGAAGTCCGGTCGCACGGGGGCCATGTAGCGAACGCGCACAACATCATCGAGCGTCGCACCGACCGCCCCCAAAGCCGATGAGATGTTTGCAAGCGCCTGCCGGCACTGCGCTGGCGCGTCGTTGGCGATCGTCATGGTCGCGTAATCGAAACCGGTCGTCCCGGAGACGTAGACCATGTCGCCATCGCACACCGCGCGCGAGTAGCCGACCTGCGCTTCGAAGTCCGATCCGGATGAGACGCGCTTCATGGAGTGCCGCCATCAATTGCCGCGGCGCACCGCTGCCGGTCGAGTTGCCTATCCGATGATCTCATCATCAGAGAAGTTCAGCGCGATCTCACGCTTAGCGCTTTCCGGGCTGTCGGACCCGTGCACCGAGTTCTCGCCGAGCGACTGTGCGTGGACCTTGCGGATGGTCCCTTCGGCGGCATCGGCGGGGTTTGTTGCGCCCATAACCTCGCGGTAGTGGGCAATCGCGTTGTCGCCTTCGAGGACCTGGACAACAATTGGCCCGGACGTCATGAACGCAACGAGCTCGCCGTAGAACGGTCGCTCCGCGTGCTCCTCATAGAAAGTCTTGGCCTGATCCTCGGACCAACGCACGCGCTTCTGCCCGACAATACGCAGGCCCGCCTCTTCGATCATCGTGTTGATCTTGCCCGTGATGTTCCGCGCGGTTGCATCGGGCTTGATGATCGAGAACGTGCGTTCGGTCGCCATGGTCCAGTCCTTTGGAAAGTGGGAAAATCGAGCAGGTTTGCCCGGTTGCCGCGGCTCTTATCAGCCGACCCGGCGGGCTTCAAGCGGCGCGCCACGCGGCCAAATTCGGCCGAAACCCGGCAAGCGCGACGCCGGCGGAATAACTGCAGCCCCATGATGATCGAGATTGTGCCGCCGGCCGGCAAAGTCGCGCCACGGTTTATACCGATAGACTTTTACGCCATAGTCTGATCCGACGACGCAAGCCGACGTCGTCCGCGCGTCTGCGTCTGGACCACGCGGAGGCCGCGCCGGGCTCCCACCAACCTGGGTTTTCATAGGTCATGTCCAACACCGAACAGCCAGGCATCCAGTGGTATCTGGCACGCGACGGGCAGCAGTTTGGCCCCGTGTCCGAGGCGGAGCTGCGCAAGCTCATCGAGCTTGGCCATCTGCGCGCGAGCGATCTCGTCTGGAATGCCGCCTATACCGACTGGCAACCGGCGCAGGCCGCCATAGACCAGCTCAAGCTTGCGGCACCACCGACGGCCGCCCCAACAGCGCCGCCGCAGACCCAGAGTAACCCGGCGCAGACAGGCACGATCTCGCAGCCGGCAACCGGCGCCAACCCGACCGCCGATCCAACCACAGCCACGCCGCAGCGTGATGCCACGGCAGGACGAAGCCTCCGTGAAGCTGTCCGCGCGGCAGAGCCTGAACCACAACCGCAGACGCAGGCTCCGTCCGGCTATGCGCCCGCCGGCGATGGCGGACCGAGCGGCTATGGCGCGACGGGATATGAATTCACCGGCGGCGAAAGTGGCCCGGCCGGTACAGCTGTCAGCGCACCTGAGGGCGGCCGCCGCCATGGGGACGAGTTCGAATTCGCCGAAGCAGCGCCGCGCCGCCGACGGTCGCCCGGCAAGGCCATCGCTGCCATGCTCGCCATTGGCGTGCTCGGCTTCGGGGGTTGGGTTGCCTATGAGAACCGGGATCAGCTCGGCGCTCTGATGGCCTCGAGCGACACGTCGTCGGATGGCACGCCGGTCGTTCGTGCAGACGGCGAGACGGCAACGCGGGTCAACGCAGCAGCGCCAGGCGGGTCGACCGCGCCGGCCGGTCGCGACGTCGCCCTTCTCAAAACCCCGCTCTGGGCCTCAATCGCCAAGGCGTTTCCGAACTGGGTCGACGAGCGCAAGATCGAAGCCGACCAGATGCAGCGCACCGGCCAGCAGCCGGCCGTCATTCGCGACCATCTGATTAAGTCGATTGCGAAGCTTCGCCGTCAGCACGCCAACGAAGCGCTCGCTGCCTCACCGAACACGCTTCGAAGCCTCGCCAGCGCATTCCTTGCAAATCTCCAGTCGCTGACCCAGCGCGATTCCGACACATGCTACGCCTTCATTTCGCGCGGCGAGACCAGCCCGAAGGTGCTCGCGTTGATGAGCGATCCGCAGGCGTCAGGGGCGATCGAGAAGCAGATGCGGCTCGTGATCGATGCGATTGTCGACGGTCGCGACAAACCCAACACATATCTGCCGCCACGCCGGAACGACTACAAAGTCATCTCTGACGAGCTCACCAAAATGGGCTGGACCAACGACGACATGACGCTATTCGGCGATCCGCAGGCGCTCGCGAAGGCTGATCCGGGCAAGGTCTGCCAGCTTGTGACGGACTGGTTCACAGCGCAGCTTATGGTGACTGATCCCGGCATCCAGTCGCGCTTGCTGGTGCAGTCGCTCCGTCCGGTCGTCGCGGGATAGGGCCGGATCGTTCGCGCCTGCGTTTACGGTGGCGAACCGCTGAACCTGTCCTCCGCTCAACGTTTTCGCCGACGGCACTGGCACGGCCATGCTGCATATCAACGAGCTCACATACCGGATCGAAGGGCGCACGCTGTTCGAGCGCGCAACCGTCGGCATTCCCGAGGGCCACAAGGTCGGTCTCGTCGGCCGCAACGGCACCGGCAAGACCACGCTCCTGAAGCTGATCTCAGGCGAATTAGCTCCTGACGACGGCAGCATCACATGGCCGAAGCGTGCCAAGCTCGGCTACGTCGCGCAGGAAGCACCCGGCGGCCCGGAAACGCTGCTCGAATGGGTCCTTTCAACCGACCTGGAACGCCGCGATCTCCTCGCTGAGGCCGAGACCGCAACGGACCCCGAGCGCATTTCGGAAATCCATCTTCGCCTCGCCGACATCGGCGCGCACACCGCTGAAGCGCGCGCGGCCCGCCTCCTCTCGGGGCTCGGTTTCGATGCTGCCGCGCAAGCGCGCCCCTGCAGTGACTTTTCCGGCGGTTGGCGCATGCGCGTCGCGCTCGCCTCCGTGCTGTTCCTCGAACCGGAGTTCCTGCTGCTCGACGAGCCGACCAACTATCTCGATCTCGAAGGCACCCTCTGGCTGCAGTCCTATCTGGCGAATTACCCGCACACGGTCCTCATCGTCAGCCACGACCGCGATCTCCTCAACGTCGGCATCGACGCCATTCTTCATCTCGAGCAGGCCCGCCTTTCGCTCTACACCGGCGGCTACGACACCTTCGAGGAGACCCGGCGCGAGCGGCAAAGGCTTCAGATGAAGCTCAAGAAGAAGCAGGACGATGAACGCCGTCGGATCGAGGCCTTCGTCAATCGCTTCCGCGCGCAGGCCAACAAGGCGGCCCAGGCGCAGAGCCGCATCAAGGTGCTCGAAAAGATGAGGCCGATTGCAGCGTCGGTCGAAGAGGGTGTCGCCGAAATTCGCTTTCCGCAGCCGGCCAAGCAGATTGCCAGTCCGCTCCTGCGCATCGAAGACGGAGAGGTTGGTTACGCAGCGGACGCACCGGTGCTCACGAACCTCAACCTGCGCATCGATCGCGACGACCGCATCGCCCTGTTGGGCCAGAACGGGAACGGCAAGTCGACGCTCGCGAAACTGCTCTCAGCGCGCATCGCGCCGCTCGACGGCAAGGTCTTTGGCGCGAAGAAGGTCGAGGTCGGCTACTTTGCCCAGCACCAGCTTGATGAGTTAAACGGCGGCGACACGCCGTATGACGTCATTGAGCGGCTGATGCCGGAAGCGACCGTTGCGGAGCGTCGCGCCCGGCTCGGCGGACACGGTTTCGGCGCGGACAAGGCCGATACGAAAGCGAGCCATCTGTCCGGTGGAGAGAAGGCGCGATTGCTGCTGATGATCGCCGGTTTCTCGCAGCCGAATCTTCTCATCCTCGATGAGCCGACAAACCACCTGGACGTCGACAGCCGCGAAGCGTTGATTCACGGCCTCAATGATTACGAGGGCGCGGTCATCCTGATCAGCCACGACCGGCATCTGATTGAGGCCACCGCCGACCGGCTTTGGGTTGTCGCCGACGGCAGCGTCACGCCGTTCGCTGGCACGATGGACGAATACCGCACGGCACTGCTCGAACGGCGCGGCCGCGCGCGCGATCGGGGCGAAACGCGAGAGGGCGACGCTTCGTCAGACACAATCGCGGCAGTCGACCATGCCGCGACCGTCGATCGTAGCGAGGCGCGCCGACAAGCAGCCGTCGCTCGCGAAAAACTGGCGCCACTCCGTAAGGAGGCCGAACGGCTCGAGGCACGCGCAGGCCGGATCGCCGCACAGATTGCGAAGATCGACGACGCGCTCGCCGACGGTGCGCTGTTCACTGAAAACCCTGAGCGCGCGCAGACTTACGCAGCCGAACGTGGCCGTCTTGCGCGGATGCATACCGACACCGAAGACGATTGGCTGACGGCCCTCGACGCTGTCGAGCAAGCTGAAGCCGCTGCAAAATCGGCACCCGTCAAGTCAAGTTAGCCAAGCGGGCATGCCGGCTTTTGTGCAGCAGTTATACTCGACGCAGTGGTTCTCAGGCGTCACGCACACTCATAGGGATACGGACCCCACGGGTGCTAAGAAACGTCTTCGCGGGGAGGACGTTCGGGTGGCGGACCCCTTAGCTTCGCACCCGTGGGGCTCCCCCTTGTGCGATCGCTGAACCGGGCTTGCCAATACGCGGCCCCCGGGTCAGCTTTGATGTTGTCGCGCCAGGCGCGATGTCCCTGTTCGCAATCATCCGAAGAGCCCGAGACGTATGAAGATCTATAGCGCCGGTCCTTCCCCCTATGGCCGGAAGGTCAAGATGACTGCAACGATGAAGGGGCTGTTCGACCAGATCTCGTTTGAAGACGCCGATACGATGCCGGTGGACAATCCGGAGCTTCAGGCGAAGAACCCGCTCTCGAAGATCCCGGTCCTGATCACCGATGCCGGGACTGCGATCTACGACAGTCATGTCATCTGCGAGTATCTCGACGGCCAGGTCGCACACCCGGTTCTGTTCCCGGGCGAAGGCGAAGAGCGCTGGACGATGCTGACCAGGGCCTCGCTCGCCGATGGCATTCTCGATGCCGCACTGCTGCTCGTCTACGAGAAGCGTTTCAGGCCCGAAGAGAAGTGGCATGACGACTGGATGCGTCGGCAGCAGCTCAAGATCGAAGGCGGCGTCGCATACCTTGAGGCGAATATCCCGCACGTCGAGCGCAATCCTGACTACGGACACCTGAGTATTGCAGCAGCCCTCGGCTACCTTGATTTCCGCCACGAGGGACGCTGGCGCGACGGCCATCCGAAGCTTGTTGCCTGGCTTGACGACTTTGCGAAGTCCGTGCCCGCCTTCGACGCAACGCGCCCGGCCTAACGAAAGGCCGACGCCATGCCGTTCGATCCGCACGCCACTGCCGCTGCCATCGCCGAGGCGCACGCCAGACGGCGCACCTACGAGAACCTCTCGGGCGATCTCGCACCGGAGACAATCGACGACGGTTACGCTGCGCAGGAAGCGCTCATCGATCTCTGGCGGCCGCTGAAAGGCGATGTCGCGGGGCTGAAAATCGCAACAACAACCCGCGTGATGCAGGATCTCATGGGGATCGATCATCCCTGTGGCGGGCTGATCTACGAGAACACCGTCCACGACAGCGGTGTGGCGCTTCCCCTCGCCGACCACGTCAATCTCGTCATCGAATGCGAACTCGCCGTCCGCCTTGATTGCGATCTTCCCGAACAGGCGGAGCCCTACACCCGCGATGACGTAAGGTCCGCTGTTGGCGCTGTGGCTCCGGCCTTCGAGCTGATCGAGGACCGCAACGCTGTCTACCGCGAGACGGACGCGCGCACGCTGCTCGCTGACAACGCGTGGAACGCCGGCGTGGTTCTCGGCAAGGAACGCGCGTTCCCGAAGGATCGGGAGCTTAACGGCCAGCGCGGTTCAGTGAGCCTCAACGGCGCGCCAACCGGTGATGGCCTGACTGACGACCCGATGGGCGCGCTGGCGTGGCTCACCAACCTTGCTATCTCGCGCGGCCGTCCAATGCGTCAGGGCATGATTGTGATCACTGGCAGCGTGATCCCAACCTTTTCGGTCGCGGCTGGCGATGAAGTCGTTTTCGAGATCGACAATCTGGGCGAGGTTGTCGCGCGATTCTCGTGAGCGGCGCGTGTTTCAGCCGGGCTCATCGCGGTCGCCAGACACCGCTTTCGATCGGCCGGGTGGCACGAAGGCTTGCGACGAAGTCATAGACCCAAGCCCGAGCGCGCCGCCCGTCGGAGAGCTCCGCGATCGTGCTGACGCGGCGGTAGTCATCGGCCTCGGGCGCACCGCGAATGCTCTCGTAGGGATCAAGCCACCGCCACGTCGTCGCCGGCCGATGCAGCGCCAGCAGTACACCGCTGACCGTTCGATCCGGCTCATCCGTGAGGACCGCAGCGGGATGCGCGCCGAAGTCGAATAGCCGACCGGAGATCCGCGCCGGACCCACCACATCAGCAGCTGCGTTCAGACGCGCCCGCTGAGCCTGACCCATATCCGCATCAACGTCGGGCATGAGAGTGCCGTAGACAAACAGCAGCGCGCCCGCACGTTCAGCACGCCTCAGGTGACGATCATCGCCACCTGCCGCTTTCGGTTTGAAGGCATCCGACATGGCTCAGTTCGCTCTTCGGTCTCGTCAAATGAGGTCTGCGTCAGGTCGCAAGACACGGGCAACGTGCCAAGTTAAAAGCGGGTTCGGGCCGTCAGCCCTCGCCTCTAACAGGAATTCGTTCAGTGACAGTGCCGCCCGGGTCGCCGTCCGCACCAAAGCTCGACACTGCGGCGCCGGCAACCACCTTGCCGCCTCTCTCAGTGCGCGCGAACGCCCGCTGGCTCGGCGCGGGCTTTCTCCTGGCGATGGGCTCGAGCTTCGGCCAGACCTACTTTATCGCGCTGTTCGGCGCCGACATCCGCCAGGCCTACGGCCTCTCGCACGGCGACTTCGGCGGCCTCTACACGATCGCGACGACGGCGAGCGCGATCACGCTCATCTACCTCGGCAAGCTTGCCGACCACGTGCCGTTTCGAACGCTGAGTGCGGCGGCCGCGATCGCGCTCGGCGTCGGGTGCCTGGTCATGTCGGTCGCAAACAGCATCGTTGTGCTGGTCATCGCGCTTTAGCTGCTGAGGCTTTTCGGCCAGGGCATGCTCACGCATATCGCCCTGACGGCGATGGGCCGCTGGTTCGAAGCACGCCGCGGTCGCGCCGTCGCGATCGCCTCGTTCGGCTTTCCGGCCGCTGAAGCCATCCTGCCGTTGCTCATCGTGACGCTGGTCCCACTCATCGGATGGCGCACGACGTGGCTCGCAGCTGCCTGCGTGATGGTCTTTGCCGCGGCACCCGTCTTCTATCTGCTCACCCGACGCGACCGGACCCCGAAGTACTCCGCCGAAGACATCGCGATCGAGGTTCCGGATCGCCGACATTGGACGGCTTCAGAAGTG